>JAFUYX010000062.1 GCA_017476885.1 Bacilli bacterium
AAATCACTACCTTATATATCAATAATACCACAATACACAAGATAACACAATGTAAAAATTTAAAAATATTGACAAAATAAAGCCTAGATAATTTCTAGACTCAAACACATTTTAAAGTCAGTCAACTGCAAAACTCGGGAGCACAAGAACATTATAGTACAAAAAATAAAAAAATTCCATAAATTTTAAAAAAAAATGTTGAAATTAAAGAAAAATATGCTATAATTAAACATGTCAAGCCGATGCGGGTGTAGGTCAATGGTAGACTTCCAGCCTTCCAAGCTGATTATGCCGGTCCGATTCCGGTCACCCGCTCCATTAAAAAATTAAAGGGAAAGATTATTACATAGTATTTTTTGTTGTGTAATAATTTTTCCCTATTTTTTATTTTCATATAAGGAGGTTAGATAAATATGAAAACAAATTTATCACACTTAATGAGCATCGTAGATGAAGAAGAGAAGAACTTTGCAGAACTTCTTAAAAATTTAAGAAACCATGCCTATACGTCTTCAATTCAAGAGTTAGATGGAAAGGTCAACATCACCGAAGACTTCAAAAGTGACTTTGAAGAGGAATTTGCAGAATGCAAAGAATCTCAAAGAAGAATTACCGTTATGAAGGCTGCTATCTTTTCTAAGAACAACGAATTCAAATTAAGTGATGGAAGAACCATTCAAGAAGCCATCGTTGATAATACCAACCTAAGAAAAATGAAAGCAACATTCAACAACTTAGTGAATTTAAGGGGCAGCAAAGATAGAGTGACTGAAGTTCATAACTCATATTTTGATTGTCGAACTCTAAACTACGGCATCAAAGAGATGAAGCGTGAACTTCAAAAAATAGAGAAGAGAATCGAAGAAACTGACTTCGAAATCTCTAAACTAAATTCCATAGAGTTTGAAATTGAACTCTAAAATATGGTGCTTGCGAAGATCTAGCAAGGTAAATGAGGTAGCTACCTAAAGCCATAAATCTTTCCCATAATGATGTTTGAAAAATTAATTGGCCCTAGCAAGGTATGAATAAAATTTGATTTAGAACAAATGATAATGTACAAAGCACAAGGAATAAATGAAATTACAATTTACAATGAAAAAAATAAGTGAAAATAATTTTTATTGCTGATTTTTCTAATGTCCTATGGGGAAGAGAAAAGGTTATAGATTCAAATGAATTTATAGCCTTTTTATATGGAATGAAACCGCCCTAATGAATAGGAAAGTAACATAAAATCAAAAAGTACTCTCGTTATAAAACGCGCTAATCCCAAGCGATTGACTTAATCAGTTCCAAACACTAATGTGTTCAGAAGTAGGAAGAATGCATCAGTGTTCTATCAATAAGAAATAATCTCATAAAAAAACGATAGAGTGTTCTATCGTTTTAAATTTACTTACAATCAAATCCTTCAGCATTTTCTTTGATAAAATCATCAACAGTCATGTTCTTTTCTGCTAAGAAATCATCCGCGTCAAAATCTTCTCCAAGTTTTTCTTTTGCTTGTTCCACATTTAATGCATCATAATCAACCGTTAAAGAAATTTTAAAAGAATTTGTCCCTTCTTTTGAAACAGAAGCGTCAATTCCATCTACTTCATTATAAGCCTTCATCATGGATTCAGACAAAGAAATGACTAAATCAAGTGATTCTTCGTCTACTTCTGCAGTAGTAGAATTGGTAACCTTTTTCACAATGTTATTTTTTGATGTAATCTCAAAGGTAGTTGTTTCTTTCTCACCGTCTTCTTCAGTTGTTTGAGTACAAACTAAAGTAGCAATTTCATCTTTCTTTTCATTAGAAGAATTGTTTCCGTTTTGTTCTTGTTTTTCACATCCACAGGCAAAAAGTAAAGAAAGCACTGCTACAACACCAACCATCTTTTTCAAACCCATACACCTCACTTTCTTTTTTCTTATGTTTAGACTAACATAAAAAAGAAGATTATTCAATATTTTCATCGATATAATCTTCTAATTCTTCTTTCCAACTATAGTCTAGTTCTTCCTCCTCTAAAAACATATCACTAACTTTTCCTAATGCCCGATAAAGTAGAGAAGTCCCTTTCTTATCTTTCTTATAATTGGAGATATTCTTATCCTGTATTCCAATTTGTCTTGCTTCTGCATAAGAATCAATATCAGCTCCAATATAGACAAATTCATAATTAGAATGCCCTTCAATGAGTTCTTTAATTTGAGACTTGCTAAATCGCCAAGAAGCGTTTTCTAATCCATCAGTGGTAATCATAAATAAAACCTTCTTTGCTTTTTTCTCGTCCATAAATTCAATAGACTTTCCAATGGCATCGAAAAGAGCCGTACAACCTCGAACATAATAATCCTTCTTAGTCATTTTAGGAACTTCTCTAATAGGAACTTGCTTATGAATCATTTCACACTTATCATCAAATAAAACCGTCGTGACAAAAATATTTTTTTTCTTATGACTAGCAATATAACTATTAAATCCTCCGATTGTGTCTTCTTCCATTCCTCCCATGGAACCACTTCGATCTAGTAAAAAAACCACATCCATCACTTGTTTACTTTCATTTTTCATTTTTTTTCTCCTTCTTTCTGGTATAATGATACTAGATTACAAAAGACATTTGGTCGCTTAAAAGGAGACATTTTATGCAAGAAAAATTAAAAAAATATATTAAAGAAAATTTAGAAAAAGAAAAGAAAACACCATTCTTTCAAGGATTATTAGGAATATTATTTGAAGAAAGTGAAGAAGAAAGCACTTTTTATGATTACTCAGCAATCGAATCAGCACCATCTCATGGACTCTATAAACAGAAAAGTACCATCTCTTCTTATTTAGAAAAGGAAGGATTAGAAAGTAGTTTTCAAACAATGTTATTTTACTATATTGATGAGAAAAATTTAAAAGATAGTGATGTCTATAATAGAGTTCATTTGGATCGAAGACTATTTTCAAAGATTCGAAACGACATGAATTATCATCCTAAAAAAGAAACGGTATTATTACTGGGTTTGGCCTTAGAACTAGACGAAGAGGAAATAGAGGTGCTTTTAGAGTCTGCTTCCTATTCTTTACCGAAGAACAACTACTTTGATTTAATCATTCGATTTTGCTTTAAAGAACACATTTACGATATTATGAAAGTCAATGAACTATTAGATAGTTATCATTGTAAATTATTAGATTATTAGGAGGGTGTTTATGAAAATCATTTCATGGAATGTGGCAGGCTTAAGAGCGTGCCTAAAAAAAGGTTTTCAAGATTTCTTTGAAAGAGTGAATGCAGATGTGATTTGCTTACAAGAAACAAAACTATTAGAAAGTGAATTGTCATTTAAGCCTGAAGAATATGAAATCTATTTAAACCCTGCCAAAAGAAAAGGATACTCTGGAGTTATGATTTATACCAGAGTACATCCATTAAATGTCGTTTATGGAATGGGGATAGGGGAATATGATGACGAAGGAAGAATGATTACTTTAGAATTTGAAGGGTTTTACTTGATTACCATGTATTCTCCAAATTCAAAAGAGGGACTGACAAGACTAGAATATCGTTTATCTTATGAAAAAGCATTTCAAAACTATATTCAATTATTAGAAAAAACAAAACCAGTGGTATTCTGTGGAGACTTAAATGTGGCTCATCAAGAAATCGATATAGCAAACCCTAGTACCCATCACAAGAGTCCAGGGTTCTCAAATGAAGAAAGAGAATCTTTTTCTAAAACGCTATCTTTAGGATATATCGATTCCTATCGTTACTTTAATCCAAATAAGGTGATTTACACTTGGTGGAGCTATCTAGGACATGCTAGAGAAAAAAACATTGGTTGGAGACTAGATTACTTTGTTGTCTCAAATAAACTAGAAAAGAACATGAAAAACTCAAAGATATTAAACGGAATTTTAGGAAGTGATCACTGTCCTATTGAACTAGATTTAGACATTTGAAAAAAAATAAAAAAAATTTTAAAAAAATGATTGACAAAACCATCACTTTGGCTTAGTATATGAACTACCAATTCACTTGAAGAAGGCGAATTGGTGCTAGTATCACACTAGTCAACCCCTTTTTATTCTTTTAAGGAAGAGTCTTCAGGGGACTCTTCCAAGTTGGGTAATAAAAATCTATCTTCGGGTAGATTTTTTTCATGTTTTTTTATACAATAAAGACAGGTGATAACATGGATTTAGAACATATCAAAGGAATTGGCGAGAAAACAATAGAACATCTATACAAAGCAGGAATTTATAACCTAGAAGACTTATTAACTTACTATCCTTATCGATATCAAATCTTAAAACCAACCAGTTTAGAAGAAACAAAGGAAAATGAAACTATCACAATCAATGCTATTATTACAGATGTGGGAAAAGTATCTTTTATAAAAAGAAACTTTAATGTTTTAAGATTCAAAGCAGAGAGTTATGGAAAGATTTTGAGTGTTTCCATTTTTAATCGTTCCTATCTAAAACCAAACATGAGTGTAGGAAGAGAAATCACTCTAACAGGAAAATACAATGCTTTAAAAAATTCATTCACAGCAAGTGATATGAAGCTCTCTAAATTAGAAAGCGAAAAAATCATTCCTATCTATCATACTATTAAAGGAATCAAAAATGCAAGTTTAGAAAAAATCATGGGAAATGCCTTAACCGGAGAGAGAGTTCTTGATTCCATACCAGAAAAATATCAAAAGAAATACGGTTTTCAATCAAAACAAGAAACCTTAGAAATTATACATCAACCTCTTAAAGTAGAAGAATTAGAAAGAGCAAAAAAAAGAATTATCTATGAAGAACTCTTTGAGTTTATGTTTAAAATAAATTATTTAAAACTTCTAAAAGAAAGTGATAAAGGAATAGAAAAAAATATTCCTATGAAAAAAATTGAACATTTTATAAATAGTCTCCCTTTTGAATTAACAATTGATCAAAGAACAAGTGTGGAACAAGGATTAAAAGAACTTGCTTCTCCAAAAAAAATGAACCGGTTATTACTAGGAGATGTAGGTTCAGGAAAAACGATTGTAGCAACCATCCTTTCTTATGCTAATTATCTAGCGGGATATCAAACGGCTTTTCTAGCACCAACCGAAATCCTAGCCATTCAACATTTTAAATCCATTCGTGATCTATTTAAAAATAGTGATATCTCTGTAGAAATCTTAATTGGAAGTATGACCAAAAAAGAAAAAACAGCTATTATGAAAAGAGTAGAAAACGGAGAAATTGATTTGCTCATTGGAACTCATGCTATATTAAACGAAAAAATGCATTTTCAAAATTTAGGTTTTATCATTACCGATGAACAACATCGCTTTGGCGTTTCTCAAAGAGAATTCTTAGGTAAAAAAGGAGAAAAACCCGATATGCTTTTCATGAGTGCAACCCCCATTCCAAGAACTTATGCACTAACAATATACGGAGATATGGATACCTCACAGATTAAACAAAAACCACAAGGAAGAAAAGAGATCATTACAAAACTAGTAAAAGAAGAAAATTTAAAAGAAGTACTGCTAAAAACCTTAGATGAAATCAAAGCGGGACATCAAATCTATGTGGTAGCTCCAACCATTGAAGAAAATGAAGAGAATGATTTAAAAGATGTATATCTTCTAAAAGAAAAATTTGATCTTGCTTATCATAGTAAAGTGCCAATTGGAATCCTCCATGGAAAATTAAAAAAAGCCGAAAAAGAAAGTGTGATGAATGATTTCAAACTAGGAAGAACAAAGATTTTGATTTCAACAACCGTTGTAGAAGTTGGAGTTGATGTCAAGAATGCTACGGTGATGATTATTTTTGATTCAGAAAGGTTTGGGCTTGCTACCCTTCATCAATTAAGAGGAAGAGTTGGAAGAAACGACATGCAAAGTTATTGCTTTCTAATTTGCAAAGAAGAAAAGGAAAGATTAAAGGTTTTAGAAGAATCCAATGACGGTTTCTATATAAGTGAAAAAGATTTTGAATTTAGAGGAGAAGGAGACTTGTTTGGAGAAAGACAAAGTGGAGATATGACATTTAAAATGGCCAATTTAAAAAGAGATTTTAAAGTCTTACTGGCTGCTAAAAAGGATAGTGAAGAATACATCAAAAGCAAAGAATACTTAGAAGATGTCAATTATAAAAAAATTTGTCAAGAAATTGATTTTACTAATTGACAAAAAACTAGATTCATAATACACTTTATATAGCATAGCTATAAACGCTATGCCGATGCACATTGATGATTCTTGATGAGTGTGCATCTACAAACCCCCTGAAGAGGAAACAATAAAATGTTTCCTCATTTTGTTTGCTCATCAATAAAGGGATTGCGAGGATTATAACATTTAAAAAGATGTAATAACTTACAATTTATATACAAATTATATACGATTTTTCTAAATTCTCAAGTGTTCTCAAGTGTAGTAGAATACCAAAACATCAAGTATTATAGGGATTTAATGAGTTTCATATAGGAAATAAAGCCAAAATTTCAGACCCCT
>JAFUYX010000063.1 GCA_017476885.1 Bacilli bacterium
TATTTTCAACAGGAAAGGAACGGGATTTAAATGAAAATTGAAGAAAGAAATATTATTTCACTCAGAAAAGATTTTATGTTTTCGATAATATTTAATAACGAAAGGAATGTGAGTAAACTAGAACGCTTTATTGCTGGATACTATGGATTCTCTTACGAAGAGGTACATGGAAATCTAAGGCTAATTCCAAGGGAATTACCAAAGAAAGAGAATAAAGAAGCAAAGAAACAAGTCGATTTAATACTAGAGTTAGAAGAGTTTCAACTAAAGATTAACTTAGAAGTAGAATCTAGATTTAGACAGGTTAAGAAAGATCGGAATACCATCTATTTGGCAAAGATATCTTCCACAAATTACCTAAGGGGAGATAGAACACTTCAAAACATTTGGAAAAGTAAACAAATTAATTTTGCTTTATCTGATGGAAAACAAAGAGACTTCATTGAAGAGTATTACTTCAGGGATAAAGAAGCCAAAGAAATCTATACCAGAGTCATGCAAATCGATAGAGTCAATGTACAAAGAATTCATGAATTAGAGTATCAAAAATTAAGTCCAAAAGAACAAGTGACCTATGACTTTTGCAAGATGTTAGAATCAACCACAGAGAAAGAACTAAAGAGGAGTATAAATACATTAATGAACGAAGAAGAAGCACAAGATTTAATAAAACAAGTAATAGAATTGAGTGGAGATGAGTCAATGATAACATTAGATAGTGAGTATACGGATGAAGAAATCGAATATTATACCTTTATGGCCGAGAAGAAAGAGTTAGAAGAGGAAAGAAAAAGTGTAAGAGAAGAACTTGAAAACGTAAAAAAGGCGCGTGAAAATTTAAAAAAAGCACATGAGAACGTCAAGAAAGAACATGAGAATGCCAAGAAGGAACACGAAAACGCCAAGAAAGAACGTGAGAACGCCAAGAAGGAACACGAGAACGCCAAAAAGGAAAATGAAAGGTTGAAACAAGAGAAAGACCATATCGAAAAAGAGAAAGACCATATCGAAAAAGAGAAAGACCATATCAAACAAGAGAAAGATAACTTTGAAAAAAAGAAAAAGAACTTAATGAATAAATTAACGAAAATGGGAATGAGTCAAAAAGAGATTGCAAGATTATTGCAAATAAACGAAGTATTATGAGAATATTTTAAAGTAGGATTGCTATTTTACAAATGAAAAGAATAATGATATAATAAGGACATAAAAAGGAGGAAAAATGAATAATAAAATTATGTCCAAAGTATTTGGATGGATGTTTATTGGATTAATGATTTCTTTTGCAACTGGATATGTAGTATCTCTAAATCCAACGATGATTGAGAATGTTTTTGGCGGAGCATGGTGGATATTACTGATTGCTGAACTAGGAATAGTAATTTTCTTATCAGCTAGAATTGCTAAAATGAGTCCAACTACAGCAAAGGTAAGTTTCCTACTATATTCTTTTGTAAGTGGACTTACATTTTCATCTATTTTCATTGTATATGAAATGAGTTCTATAATTTTTGTGTTCTTAATTACAGGACTAATATTTGGAATATTTGCTTTAATTGGCTATACCACAAATATTGACTTAATGAAATTAAGAACCTACTTATTTATGGGACTACTGGCAATTATTATATGTTCAATCGTTAATCTATTTATTGGAAGCTCAGGATTTAATACGGTACTATCCCTTTTAACAGTAGTAATCTTCATTGGATATACTGCCTATGATGTTCAAAAAGTACGTAGGCTCTATGAAGAAAATGCTTTGCCAGAGGATAACTTAGCCATCTATGGTGCTTTAGAATTATACCTAGACTTCATTAATTTATTTATACATTTGTTAGATTTACTAGGAAAAGATAATTAAGATGTGAAAGAACATCTTTTTTCTTGTATCAAAATTTGATACAATAGACATAGAAAAGAGGAATGATTATGTTTTTAATCTTTTTACTATTTCATGCGATTGTATACTTAGAGATGGTGTTATTAGCAAAGAAAAAATTAAGACAAAAAGCTTTGATTCTAATGATTGGAAATACCATCATGACAATTTTAAATCTACTAGTTTTAGGAGGAAGTTTAGGGAATTCTTATTCTTCAATCGTATATCTAAAAAATATGGCAATCAACCATCCTATTCTTTCATTTCTATGGATATTAATAAATATTGCGTTCTTTGCACTTATTTTTCTTATGATCATCATCGCTATGAAAAAAGGAAAACAGACAAAACAGTTAAAATATGGAATTTATACAGGGATAGGCTTTATATTTCTAGTGTTTTTATTGATGTTGTTTCAAAATGCCTTTACATGGGTGTTCTTCCTATTCTTGATTGGTAGTATCTATTTACTAGTAAAACAATTTTTGGATACAAAGAAAAGTTCTTCTATAGCAGGAGCAATATTAATAGCCATAATCCTTGTTTACTCATACGGAACTAACACAGGAGCTGCAAGACTACAGATTGTTTTTTCAGGATACCCTTTGTTAGCCTATAATACTGGCTTAGAAGAATTAAGATACTACAAAGAAGAGAACTCTAAAAAGTATATGCCTACTTTAGAGATTCCTACAGAATCTGGAGATATGGGAATAATTGAAGTCAAAAGTTACGGACTCATAAAAATAGGAAATTATATAGGATATTAAAATCTATGAATAATTCATAGATTTTTTCAAATGATTTCTCGATAAAAGAAATAAAATCATTAGGAATAAAAAAATTTAAACATTTCTTTAAATTATCAGACCAATTGAAAACCATTGAAAAAACAGAATAATTAAAAAGAATTAAAACAATCGTTTGCAAAGAAAGGGAAAAGAGTTTATAATAAAGATATTAAAAGTTAGGGGGATTCTATGGAAATCATAAAAACAAAAACAATCATGACGAGATCAAATCAAGGAAATCGTTGGTTTGGAATTGATTATCACATGAATCTATACAAGGGCTGTCCATTTGGGTGCATTTATTGTGATTCAAGATGTGAAACATATCGAATCGATAACTTTGATGAAGTGCGAATTAAAGAGAATTCACTAGAGATTTTAGAGGAAGAATTAAAAAGTAAAGGACTAAAAGGCGTTGTTTCTTTTGGAACATTATCAGATCCTTATAACCCTGAAGAAGAAAAACTACAACTAACTAGAAAAGCCTTGGAATTAATCAAACAATATAAGTTTGGTGTTTCCATTGATACAAAAAGTGATTTAATTTTAAGAGATTTAGATTTATTAAAAGAGATTGCAGAAAATAATAGTGTAATTATCAAAATATCTATTACGACTCATGACGACTCTTTAGCCCAAAAAATAGAACCCAATGTCATTAGTTCAAGTAAACGCTTTGAAGTATTAAAAACACTAAGAGAAAATGGCATTTATGCAGGAGTATTAATGACTCCGGTCTTACCATTTTTAACCGATACCGAAGATAACATTTTAGGAATGATAAAAAAAAGTAAAGAGTCTGATGCCAAATTTATTTATACCAAAATGGGAATGACCCTAAGAACCAATCAAAGAGAGTATTATTACCATGCCTTAGATAGATTATATCCTGGATTAAAAGAGGACTACAAAGCTGTATATGGCAATAAACATATCTGTAATACGCTTCAATTTAGACATTTAATGGAACTTTTCTTAACGACTTGTAGTGAGAATCATCTTCTAACAGAGATGGATGCAATTATCAACGACTACAAAAAAGAAGTTCCACAAAACGAACAGATGAGTCTATTCTAAAAGATTAGACTTTTTTTGATAAAAATGAACCAAAACGACACAGAAATTTCACTAAAATAACATATTCCTTTAGTAAAATGAAACCGGTGATAAAATGAAATTGAAAATAAAATACCTCTGTATTATCGTTTTTGCAATTCTATGCATTTTAAGTATCGTGGGAATTATTACACACAATATTACTTTAGAAATTGAAGAAAAAACTAGTATCCTAGATTAATATTTGTTATAATGAAAAAAGAAGAGGTGAAAAAATGAAGAAAAAAACAATTGGGTTGATGGTAGTTGCTATCTTTGCAGTTTTATTGATGCCAGTTCTAGCCAATGCACAAGAAAAGGTAACAATTTATTTCTTTCGAGGAGATGGATGTCCACATTGTGCAGATGCAGAAGAATTCTTTGATCAAATAAAAGAGGACGAAGAATTGAAAGACAAATTTGAAATCAAAGACTATGAAGTATGGTATAACAAAGACAATCAAAAATTAGCAGAGAAAGCTGCTAAAGCAATGGGAGAAACTCTTGGTGGTGTGCCATATATTGTGATAGGGGAAAAGACTTGGAATGGTTTCACCGATGCTTATGGAGAAGAAATCAAAGAGCAAATTCTAGAATTATATGATAAGCAAGATTATAAAGATCCAGTAAAAGAAGTGATTGAAGGAAAAAAATCAGATTCTTCAATAACGATTGTTATCATTGTTCTTGTAATTATTGCAATTGGTGTTGGAATGCATTTTGCTAGAAGAGACGTTGAAGAGATTCCTATGGAAGAAGAGAAAATAAAAGAAGAATCATCAGATTCGATTCCAGAAGAAAAAAAAGAGACAGACGAAAAAGAAACTGAAACCTACAAACCTACAAAAGTAGCAAAAAAAACAACATCAAATAATACCAAAAAGAAATCGAATAACAAAAAAAGAAGATAGGCTAACCTATCTTTTTTATTTGGGAAGATAAAATACTATATAAATATAAAGAGATTTGTTTAGAAGTGATTCTTTCTAAATAATGTTGATACCCTTGTAGTTGCTCCATGTAGGCGTCCTCTTCTATTTCACTTAACTTATAATCAATTAAGTCAATATGATCTATGTATTCTATCATCAAGTCAATTTGACCATGGTACTCCTCTTTCTCATCTTGATAAATAAATTCGTATTCTTGGTAAATAGAAGCATCTTTGAGATTCAAAAACAAAGGATGAGACAGCATTTGGGTAATTTTATCTCGTATAAAATCGGAAGCAATCAACGAAGAATCAAAATTCTTCAAATCAAGATTTTCTAGAGTTTGATGGAACAAAGTACCAAAATCCATGTTTCTACGTTCTTCAAGACTAGGAACAGAAAGGGTAGTTTTGGAAAAATGTTTTTGATCTTTCTTAACGACTTGAACATTGAAAGGAGAAATCGATAGAGAAGTGATTTCTTGAAAATCGAAATTCTTTTCTTTAGGAAGAAGATAGTCTTTGGTTAAGTGGAGCGCGTCAAGATCAATCTCACGACAAAACGGATGAATTTGTTTAGGAATGGAATAAAGCATATCTGCAATACTATGGTAGTGATTACGAATAGAGTGAATCACAACATCATTTTCATCTTTCTTTTCCACAAGACCTTCTTTTTTCGGAAGCAAGAAAATCATTTTTTCTCTTGCCCTAGTTAAAGCAACATAAAACAAGCGAATCTTTTCAGAAACATCCTTACTAGACAGTTCCTCTTTAATCAAAAGTTTTAAAATAGTTTCTTTGATGCCCTCGTGAAAAACCGGAATAGAGATAGGAAGTCCTGTTTGATACAAAAAGTCCCCGAGATAGTCTTGTCTAGAAAAAGATTTATAAAGACCACAGAAATAACAGATAGGAAATTCTAACCCTTTCGATTTATGAATATTCATCATTTTCACATAGTTTTCTAAAGTAGTTTCTTGGGAGATTTTAATCACTTCATTTTGATCCAATAATTCTTTTAAGAATAAATAAAACTTTTCTACACCATAAGATAAGTGATCTACATTTTGAGCCAGTTCAAGTACCTTATCAACCCTTTTTAAAGTATCTTTCACATCTCCCTTAAGAATTAATTTTTCATAAAAATGAGTCGTTTCTAAAATAGAATAAAATATACTTTCAATCGACATAGAAGACATTTCTTTTACAAGTTCTAAGAAATCTTGATAGATTTGAGATTCAAAAATCTTGTTTTGCGTAACAGTTTCATAAATTTCTTCATCAGGACGTCGATATAAAAAACTTCTAGCAAGTCCAACGTAAGCATAAGAAAACTCTCTATCATATTTTTTCTGATAAATATGAACTAAGAAAGAAAATAAATGATAAAAAATAGCCATATCATAACTTTGATTTAATTCTTCATCCTTATAAAGAGAAAGAGGAATATCAAAATATGAAAAAATCTTTTTAGCTAAATCAAAGGAAGAATTTCGGTCTAGAATCAAACAGAAATCTTTGAAAGTACAAGGTCGAAGTTCCATGCTATCTTTATCTAAAACCTGGTATCCACAATGAATTTTTTTTTGAATATCTTGAGCAATAGTAAAAAACTCTACTTCTTCTTTAGAATAACTTTTTTCTTCTAAAGTATAGTTTAGAATTTCCATATGATGATTCTCTATAGTATATCCTTGTTCTTCATAGACTGGATTGCCAAAAACCATTTGATGAGTTTCCTTATAAGCAGCTTCTCCAATACTTAAATCCATGATAGGATTAAAAATCAAGTTAATATCTTCCAAAACTTCTTTTCGAGAACGAAAATTCTTAAGCAAATCAATTTTATTCCCATCCTCTCCTTTTGAAAACTTTTCATACTTATCTTTAAAAATGGAAGGATTGGCATTCCTAAAACGATAGATACTTTGCTTGATATCTCCAACCATATAAAGATTGTGATTGGAAATAAGTGAAATAAACTCCTCTTGAAGGTCAGAAGTATCTTGATATTCATCGACCATAATCTCTTTAAACTGATTACGAAGACTCTGTAAAATCTCCTCGTGAGTTTGAATTAACTCTAACGATAATTGAGCAATATCTCCAAAATCAAATAACATTTTTTCTTTTTTATAACTTTTTAAAGCTCTAAAATAATCTCCTAGAAGAGAGACTAAAACCGATGCGAATTTTTGGGTTTCTAATATTTCTTTTCTAATCTCCTCTTGATTGTGATAGGATGCAAGTTTTTGAACTTCCTTTAAAGTATTGTTAATCTCTTCTTTAGCGGCTTTAATTTCCTCATCACTACCTCTTGGAACAGGAGGTATTTTGCTACATTTTAAGATGGAAAGAAGGTCATCTAAAGAAGGAGCATTTTTTAAACTCTCTAGAGCACTTCCGATTTTAGAATAATAATCTTGTTCAAAATCTGCCTCGTGCATTTCTAAAGAATAGAAAACATCCTCGCATTTTTCTCTTAAAATTTCTTCGTAGCGTTTGAGAATAAAATCTTGCATTTCATTAGAATAATGCTTCATGATATAAGAGGATAGATACTCTTCTAAATCGGAACGAATTTCTAGTTTTTGGGCTAAATTCAAAAAATCTTCTCGAAATTTCTCATCGTTTTTAGTACACAATGAATCAATCAAAGAAACAAAGTCTTCCTCTTCTTTTTGATAGTAACGTTCGAGAACTTCATCTAAAATCTTCTTTTTTTCAAGAGCAATAATAGAACTATCGGTAATATGAATCTGTTTGGGTAAATTGAGAAGATAATGATACTTCTTAACAAGAGAAAGAGAAAAAGAATCAAACGTTGTAATATAACTAGAATCTAAAAGAGCAATTTCTTCTTGGTTTCCTTCTTTGATAAGATTTTTGCGAATCCGTTCTTTCATTTCAGCAGCTGCGGCATTGGTAAACGTAAGTATTAAAAGTTCATTCACATGAATGTGATGTTTTACTTTCTCCATTACTCTAGTGGTTAGCACTGCAGTTTTCCCAGAACCTGCTCCTGCAGAAACTAAAATAGGATGTCCACTTTCTTCAATTGCTTGTAATTGTTCAGTCGTCCACGCCATGTTCTTCCTCCTTTCTTAAAAAAGTTTTATCACTATTTACATGAACTATATCTTGATATTCATAGTAACATAAATCTTTATAAGGACAATAACTACAGCTGATAGAATCTTGATGATCAATAACTTTGGGTTGGATTGGAAACTGACCTAAAGAAATCGCTTGTCCGGTTTCGTTAATTTTTTCTTTCGCAAGATTTTTTAGTGCTTGGAAATCTTCTTCATAAAGAACTTTGGCATTTTTAGAAAAATTTCCATCCAGATTGACTTTTAGACTAGCAATCACCGAAGAGTTCTTAAACCCATCATCAAGCATTTCTAAAATATCAAATGAAGAGTGACTGAATCCCTGTAATTTCAAAGCTTTCTTTTTTTGAGATTCTAAAGTACTTTTGGAATCATCTAGGATTCTAGAAAAAATGATATTTTGGAGATAAATTCCTCCCACAATCACTTTAGGATTGAAAGATACCAAATACAAATAAATAGGAAGTTGTAAGTGAAATCCTAAAGGCATATATTCCTTCTTCATAAGAGCGTTTCCAGTTTTATAATCAACAAGTACACATACATAAGAGTCATTGACTTGTTGATAAGAAATCTTATCAATCTTTCCTTGAAAAGTAAGAGATAGTTCAGGGTTTATTTCTAGGACAATCTTTTCTTCTGTTTTTAATTGATTCAGACAAGAGTGAGAACATTGTTCTTCAATCGTTTCTATGACAAAAGCTAAATCTCGTTTTAACTTTTTTAAGAAAAATTTTTCTTGATAAGTACAAGGGTATTTAGTACACTCCCTCTCATAAAGACCATCCCAATCCTTTGCCCCTTGAAAATAAGTTTCTAAAACTTTATGAAACAGATTCCCAATAAAAATAGCAAATGTTTCCTTAGAATCTCGAAGCTTTAAAACTTGAGAGGCATAATACTGAAACGGACACTTCTGATATTGATCAAGGGAAGTATAAGAAAGATAGATGTGGCTAGGATGATAAGAAATCCCTGTAAAAGAGTGATCATAAATAGCATAAGGAATTTGATAATGCTTTTGTAAGAAAGAAAACTCTTTAGAAATTGTATTATATCTAACATAGTCATCCATCTCTTGAGCAAATAACATCTGATTAAAGAAATGACTGACCAAAAAGGAAAGAGATGCCCCTTTGATAACCTGACTTTTAAGTTCATCAAAGATAGAAGTTAAACTACATTCCTTGCCACTTTTGACTCTAGGATATGTAACGACAAGATGATTCATAGAAAAAAGAGTTTGAGTGGCAAAGCGCCTCGAAGCAAAGTTCAAATCAAGCGAAGTATCCCCACCAAGAATTTCTTTTTCCGTGTCATTAAAATAATCTTCATCTTTATAAGTTCTAGGAACTAAAGAAGAGATAGCCTGAAGAAAAAAGACATAGGAATCCTTCTTCAAAGGAAGTTCTTCGATTGAAATCTCGGAAACGACATTGTCAAGTTTAGATGAATGAACTCTTGTTCTTGCCAACGTATCAGCAATAAATTCTTTCGCGTGTTTCAAGTAAACAAACTCACTGATACTAGAAATAATTTGATTATAGAGTTCGTTCTCATTCTCTTTTTTTTCCTCTTTTAGTTGTTCTAAAGCATCAAAGACAGTAGTATTGTCTAACAATTGTAAGAAACGAGAACCAAGAGGAGTCATGGAAATCATCACCTCATCTTTTCCTTGAAAAGGGATGTTTTGCCAGTAAAAAATACGCTTCATACTTCTGCGATATTCCTCATCTAAATTACACACATAAATAGAATTTATATGGACTCCCTTTTTTAGTAGTTCAGCAATTTTTTCTCCTACAAAAGAGATTTCCATTTCTTTATTTTCAAACTCATAAATTACAGGGTCTAGTTTTTCTCTGGATAGTTCTTGATAAGTCACATCAAAATCACCTAAGAGACGGTCTAAATCTTTAGAACGAGGAAGATAACATTTGATATGACTAGAAAGTAACTTTTGGCGAAATAAAGAATGATCCTGAAGAAGAGAAAGATAAGTTAATTCCTTTTTTAATGAATTCAAAAACTTCCCTTTAGGTGTATTTAACTGTTCTATATCATAAAAACAGATTTGCTTTAAATAGATTTTAGCAACATCTAGACATACGTGAGTGGATTCCATAATATAATCCAGAGTTTGATGAGTAGTAAGGTAGGGATATTGCTCTAAAAAGGAGGAAAGTGTATAAACACTTCGATCTTCTAAAACTTGACTATGGGTTCGTAAGAATTCTTCTTTCTGATGTTCGTCAACAAGATAGATTTTTTTCATCATGTATCACCTTTTACAATTGTATCAAAATATTGAAGAGGAGAAAAGAAAATATTATAATAGAGATATGAGAAAGGAAGAGATCGAACATGAATAAAATTGTAATTACAGAAGATAGTGGTTTAAATCCCATCGATCAAGAGAATATGATTCCAGGACTCATAATCGATAGTGAAAATCAAGAGTATTATGACCAAAAGTCCATGGATGAAAAAGTTTCTTCAATCCATATGGAAGAGATCTTTCAAGGATTTGAAGAAGGGAAAAAATATACAACAGCAGCCCCCAAAAGAATTGATTATGAGAAAACTTTTGAATCTTTGTTAGAAGAAGGATATGATATTCTTCATTTATCCATCAGTGAAAATGTCAGTTCTAGTAGTTATAATAGTTCTATGAGTATCATCAAAGAACTCCAAGAAAAATATCAAAATAGAATCGTGGGAGTCCATACCAAAACGGCTGGAAGTGGAGGGACGATTCTTTGCAGTTATGCACAGAGTTTATTAAAAGAAAAAATCAGCCTTTTAGAATTGAAAGAAAAAATAGAAAAATTAAAAACAAAGGTCATAGGAAGCCACTTCATATCTAGTTGTAAAGGATATTTGAGAAGTGGAAGAATGCCAGCCGGGTTTAAAGTAGCAGACATCTTAGGATTACGCTACCGAGTCGATTGTAATCCAGATGGAAAACTAGTGCCAACAAGAATCTACCGTGGAAAGATAAAAAAACAAGCATTGAAGTATATTGAAGAACTAGTAAATAAAAATAATGTACAAAATTACGATCCATTTGGGATAGCTCTTTTGCATACTCCTTTAAGAGAAATTGAATATACAACGATAGTAGAGTATCTAAAATCATTGAAATATTTTAACCAAATTTATGAATCTCCATTTTATGGAACCATATCAGCCTATGGAGTCGAAGATCAACTAGGACTTGGATTGATAAAAAAATAAAGAGTGTAAATCCAAATGTAAACAAGA
>JAFUYX010000064.1 GCA_017476885.1 Bacilli bacterium
AATATCAACATGACTTCCTTCCATTTCAAAGTCAATACTTTTTCCTATATCATGAAGTAATCCTGCTCTTTTAGCAAGAACCACATTCTCACCAAGTTCACCTGCCATAAGTCCACATAACTCCCCAACTTGAATAGAATGTTGCAACGCATTTTGTCCATAAGACGTCCTAAAATGTAGTTTTCCAATATAGTTTACTAATTCTGGATCAACCTTCGTAAGTCCAAGTTTGAAGCATGCATTATTTCCCATCTCTGTAATCTTATTGTTCATATCTTTACATACACGGTCATAAACTTCTTCAATTCGAGCTGGATGAATTCTTCCATCCTTAATTAAAGTTTCAATCGTAATTTTAGCAATTTCTCGACGAAGCGGATCAAAAGATGAAACCACAATAACCTCTGGAGTATCATCGATGATTAAATCAACTCCGGTCACAGATTCAATCGTCCGAATATTTCTCCCTTCCCTACCAATAAGTCTTCCTTTCATCTCATCGTTAGGTAATTCAATCGTACTAGTTGTTTGTTCAGTTGCAACATCTTCGCTATAACGTTGCATAGATTCTACAATAATATTTTTAGCCACATCATTAGCAGTTAACCTAGCTTCTTGTTCCCTTGCTTTAACATACTCTGCGATTTCTCTAGACATAGCCTCTTCACATCGCTTCATAATTAAATCATGTGCTTTTTCTTTGGTAAACTTAGCAATTTTTTCTAAGCGTTCCATTTCTTCCTTTAAAAGTTCATCCATTTTCTCTTTCTTGGCTTGTAACTCATTTTGTTTTTCTAATAAATTATTTTCTTTTTCATCTAATGTAGATTCTCTTTTCTGAAGCATTTCATCTCGTTTATCCAAACTATTTTCTCTTTGTAATAAACGTTCTTCAGAAGATTTCATTTCACTTTTTTTCTCTTTAATTTCTTTATCTACTTCTTGTTTTAACTTATAACTCTCTTCTTTTAATTCAAGTAAACGATCTCGTTTCTGTTTTTCCGCTTCTTTCTTTGCGTCTTCAATTAATTTATTAGCTTTCTTTTGATTATTAACTCCTTTAAAATAGGAGATAACAAATGCAATCACTGCACCAATTACAATACCAAGGACAAGAGTTAAAATGGGTCTTTCCAATGGTCCCATAAATATCTTTCCTCTTTCCTTTCTCTATAGAAAATTAATATAAATAATTTAATATCTATATATCCATTATAAAGTAGAAAAAAATATTTGACAAGTCTTTCTTTTTCAGCCAAAAAGAAAAGAAAGTCTATTCTTCCTTTTTCTTCTCTTTTTTAGATTCTACAAACCCATAATGTTCTCGAACCTTTTCTTCAAGCTCATTCATAAGTTCTTTATTCTCTTTTAATAATTGTTTTACATTTTCTTTTCCTTGTCCAACTTTTTCTCCATTATAAGAATACCAAGCTCCAGACTTTTCTAAAATATTTAAATCACTGGCAATATCAATAACTTCTCCTTCTCTAGATACGCCTTCCCCATACATAATATCTACACTGGCAGTTCTAAATGGAGGTGCCACTTTATTTTTAACAACTTTAATATTAGTCCGATTTCCAACAACTTGATCTCCTGCTTTAATTTGTTCTCCTCTTCGAACATCAAGACGAATCGTGGCATAAAACTTTAATGCTCTTCCACCTGGAGTAGTTTCAGGATTTCCAAACAAAACCCCAACTTTTTCTCTCAATTGATTAATAAAAATGGCAGTAGTTTTAGTTTTATTAATCGTTCCAGAAAGTTTTCTTAAAGCCTGAGACATCAGTCTTGCCTGCAACCCTACATGAGAATCACCCATATCTCCATCAATTTCTGCTTGAGGAACTAAAGCAGCAACAGAATCAATCACAACAATATTAACGGCTTCACTTCGCACAAGTGCCTCACATATTTCAAGTGCTTGTTCTCCCGTATCTGGTTGAGACAATAAAAGTTCGTTAATATCCACGCCTAAGTTCTTAGCATAAACTGGATCTAATGCATGCTCTGCATCAATAAAAGCCGCTCTTCCACCTTGTTTTTGAACTTCTGCAATTGCTTGCAACGCAAAAGTTGTTTTTCCACTAGACTCAGGTCCATAAATCTCTATAATTCTTCCTTTAGGATATCCTCCCACTCCAAGAGCAATATCCAAAGCTAAAGATCCAGAAGAAGTTACATCCACTTGAGTATGTTCCTGTGCCCCAAGTTTCATAATAGCTCCTTTTCCAAATTGTTTTTCTATATCTGCTAGCACTTGTTCTAATGCCTTATCCTTATCTTTTAAATCTTTTGTTGTTTTCATATTTTTCCTCCTAAATTTCATTTACACTTTCATTGTATAATACAAAAAAATATTTGTCAACAATTTTTCGAACATTTGTTTTATAATACTTAAAACCCTTAAAATTACTATTTTAGTATATCTAACCCCCTAAAATTAGTACTGATTTCTATAAGAAAAAAAAGAATTAGTAAAACTAACTCTTTAAACAAATTTAATTTTTCCTTTTAAATTCATATAATAAGACACCAAAGATACCACCGATAACACAGTTGCAACATCCACAAAAATATCAGCAACATAAATTCCCCAAGCTTCAAATGGTAAATTATAGAAAAGCATAAAAGAAATTCCGATTAGCATAAATACCGTTTTTAATTTTCCTAATTTATTGGCTTTCACAACAATTCCTTGTTTAGCCCCTAGAATTCTTAAAGAATCCATTAAAATGTCTCGAATGACAATAATAACTGGAATAATAATCGAAATAAATCCGTTATAAGCAAGTAAAATCAAAACTCCATTGACTAAAACTTTATCTGCAATAGCATCCAAAATAGCTCCAAAATCACTAGTATTTTTCTCTTTTCTAGCATACATCCCATCAAGATAATCTGTAACAGAAGCTATCACAAACAAAAAACCAGCCACGATATAAGAAACATCTACCAATACTTTTCCCATCACTAAAAAAGTAGGAACTGAAATTCCCATATCTTTATAAGGAATCATTAATATAACTAAAATAAGAATAGCCAATACGATTCTAGTCATCGTTAATTTATTTGCGCGATTCATAAATTCAGTCCTCTCTATACTCTAGATGAAAGTATTTGCAAAATACTCCAAATAATAATCACAATAATAATGAAAATCGATACACCATAAATGAAATAATAAGTACTCTTCTTAAATTTTTTGCCTGGTTTCGTATAAGGAGAAACCACTTTATCGACATCTTTTTCTTTATTTAACTGAGCCACTTTCTTTTCAATTTCTTTAATTGGAATCCGTGAGGTATACTCAAACATATACTCATTAAACTTATCGAGTACCTCTTCAGCATCAAGTCCTAAATACTTGGCATAATTATTCAAATAAACTTTTAACTCTGCAATATCTTTAAAGCACCCAATATTTCCATTCTCAATATTCTCTAAAACTACACTCTTAAGTTGAATATCACTTGCTGCCTCTTCTATCGATACGCCAGATTTTTCTCTAGCATTTTTGAGATACTCTCCTATTTCTAGCAAAATACTCACTCCTTTATATATAATACAATAAAAAATAACAAATAAGCCTTGTTCTGTCTGCAAAAATGCAGGACAAATATTTATCTACTTAAGAATACTTAAGTTCTCTGTTTTGTTCAAATTTCTCCACAGAAACTCCCCTACCAAAATTTGGGTTTCTCGCTTATGGGGTTTACCACGTTCCACTTCCAAGGTTTCCCTCTTTTTCGTCACTTTGGCACTTTTATATCTACTTTGACCATTTAACAGGTCATTTCAAAGCCGTTAGTATAAAATACTACCATAGGTTATCTTTTCCCTATGCATAAACACTACGCCCATCTCAGGACGTGCGAGCAAGGACTTTCCTCTAATATACAAAAATATACCAGCATTTGTCTATGTTACTTTAATCTTGTATAAACAATTTTTTCAAGCTGACTAATTCTTCTTAGTAAATCCACATTACTACCAGACTCACTACCACTTTCAACTTCTGCTTCTAATCGTTCTTCTAAATTTCGAATCCGATTTCTAAGATCATTATTTTCTTGAGTTAAACTTGATAACTCTTTATCTTTTCCACTAATTATTTTAATAAATGAAGAATAATCTTTAATCACTTCATCTAAAAAATTATCTACTTCTTGAGGGCGATATCCTCTTGCATCTACTTTAAATTCTTTTTCGTAGATTTCTTCAGGGGAAAGAGAGATTTTACCATTAAACATGTTATCACCTTCACACTATAATCTTATCAGTAATAGTCTGGTTTGTCAATTTCCTAGCATCACTTTTCCTAGAATTCTCCCATCCTCTAAAACATGAAGTTTCACATCAAGAAGAGTATTAGGGGGATAAGAACCTTCTACGAAAACTTTTAAATAGTTACTAGTAGAGCCAACACAAAAACGATCATTATTCTCAATTAAAACAGACATCACTTTTCCATCAAATTTCAAAGCATACTCTCTTTCAAGTTGATTGGATAACCTCACAAGTTCTTTACTCCTACGTTTCTTTTCACTTGCTATTACCTGATTTTCCATTCTACTAGCCTTCGTTCCTTCCCTTTTTGAATAAGGAAACACATGAACCTTACTAAACGCAAATTTTTTTGCATTCAATAATGTTTCCTGCATATCCTCTTCGGTTTCACAAGGAAAGCCCACAATAATATCGGTACTAATAGAAATATCGGGAAGAATCAATCGAATCTGTTTTAACTTTTCTTCAAAATCATTCAAATCATATTTTCGATTCATCAAAGATAAAATCTTATCACTTCCCGCTTGCAATGGAATATGTAAATGAGGACAAATCTTAGGATTATTTTTTAATTCATTCAAAAACTTATCCGTTAACTCCGTCACCTCAATCGAAGAAATTCGAATTCTTTTCAAACCATCAAGCTTACTAATTTCATGAATCACATCTGTTAAATCATGGCCTTGATCTTCATAAGAACCAGTGTGAATCCCAGTCAAAACAATCTCCTGATGGCCATTTTTGACAAGTTCTTCTGCTTCAAGATAACACTCATCAAAATTTTTATTTCTTCTTTTTCCTCTCACAAAGGGAATGACACAATAAGAGCAAAAATTATCACATCCATCCTGAATCTTCATATAAGCTCTGGTATGAGTAGAAAACTTCTTAACATTCATATCTTCAAAAGTCAAATCCCTACTTTTTTCAACATTTTCATACCTTTGATTCGTTTTCATATATTGTTCAATAAGATCGACAATATCACTTTTCCTTGTATTTCCAAGTAAAATATCAGGTTCCATTTCTTCATAATCAGATGTTTTATTCAAACTAGAACAGCCACAAACAACTAACACAGAAGACGGAAACAAACTTTTAAAATGACGAACCATTTTCCTTGATTTTTGATCTGCAACATTAGTTACACTACAAGTATTAACAATCACAATATCTGGATTTTCCTCTTGTTCAAAGTACCCATGAGCAATTAATTTTTCTCTCATCATTTCAGATTCATACGTATTAACCTTACAGCCTAAGGTATAAATATAAAACTTCATGGTAGCAATCACACCCCTTTAAACGTTTTTTATTTTATCAATGAATGATAAAAATGTAAACAAAAAAGTTACGATACGTACGTAACTAGTTCAATAAAGAATTTAACTCTTTCAAAGCTTTTAAGAAAGCTTCTTCTTTTTCATAAGAAAATAATTTTTCTTCTGTAGTCTTTCCATCCACTTCCAATTTTGGCTCTTTTTCAGGAAGCTTAAACTCATGAATTTCATCAAACTTCTTTGGTAATTCTAGCGTAGAACTTTGAATTCTTTTAACCGGAATCACATCATCAACCAGTTCTTCTTGATCATAATTAATTTGATTTCGATTGTAATTAACAAGTTCATCATAGGAAATAATTGCTTTTTGCTCTTGCTCATTTTCATAGGCTGTCATATCCACTAAAGGTTCAGGATTTTCATTGATACTCTCCATAATGGCTTTTAAATCAATTTCTTCCTCTTCCTCCTCTTTAGAATCTACAAACATATCTAAATTTTCTTCTCTTTTCATTTCTACCTCTTCACTTTCACGAGTTTCATTTTTCATCACATAAACTAGAGACACTACCAAAATAATCAAAGCTAATACTGCAAAATATAAAATATAATCGACAAGCCCAAATCCAGATAGTAAAGTTAATAAATCTTGAAAAAACTTCATTTCTTCCTCACCTAAAAATAGTTTAACAAAATTAGTAAAGAAGAGTCAACAAGTAGTATAAATTTACAGAACAAGTAGTCATAATTTTGACATTATTTTTTTGTCAAGAAAAAAAGAACCTATTGTTCTGCTAAAATCACATAAGGTTCTTCTAAAGTTCCCTTTCCTTCTGCTCTTACTCGTCGACTTAAGGAGATAACAGGCCGAAAGAATAATTTGGTACTTTCCAGCGTATCATTTTGTAAAACGCCATCTTTAGAAACAGAAACATAATACATTTTTCCATCTTCCTTTTTACTCGGAGTCATGGTCCACCAAGAACTTTGATAATTTCCTTTCAAATAAAAGTCACTAGAAACTCCTGTACTAGCCAAAGCAAAATTCACTTCATCAGCAGTAATCAAAGCAATTTTTAAAGGAAGAGACGTTCCATTACAAGAATAAGTAGATAAATGTTCCACAAACAAACGATAAGATGGAAGATAGGTAATTTTATTTTCTTCTTCATTTAAAACGGAATTGTCAAAACAATAAGGTGTACTTGCAATATAACGATCATATTCTTGCAAATGGATATTATAAAAATCTTGCAGTAAAGAATAAAGATGACTTCCCTCAAAAGATTCATTTCCCGCATGTTCTTCATCATTGAATGATTCCATACTATCTAAAGTAGAATCCAGTACAAGCTTAACACTTTTATCCGGATTAATTCTTACTACACGCCAAAGATAATTTGCAAAAGACACATAATTATTGACTACATTTCCCTTAAAATAATACGTTTTTCCTTCCTGTTCATTTTTTTGAATAAGCCCATCTTCTTCCCCATTTTCTTTGACTTCATTTGAAGAAAGTAAAATACCAGAAAAACTACCATCAATTTCTTGATAAATCGTATCTAAATAAAATGAGACATCTTGATGAGACGGATTTTGGATTCTTAAAAAATATCGTTTAGTCTCTCCAGAAAGAACCTTCGCGCTTAATAAATTACCTGCTTTTAAAGGCCCAGAAGCCTTCAATTCATAATATTCATCCAAAAGTTCAAAAGTAACTCCGCTAATAGGATCCTTCATATCCTTTATTTCAATAAAATAATTTTTTTCTTCTGTTCCTAAATTCGTAATGGAAAAATCATACTCTAAACGATCTTCATGAGTAACAATATGTTTGCCCTTTGTATAATTGATTGACAATCCTTCTAATACTTCCACTACAGAAGTATCTTCCACTTTACCCTTAAGATACAACTGATAATCATATTCAACATAAGAGCAAAACAAAATAGCTAAAAATAAGAAGAATAAAATAACTTTTCTCATCATAGTATCATACCCTTTATTACTATTAGTATACAATGGGCATAAAAAAAATGTCAATCATAGTGAATCATTTTTCCACTTTATTGACACTGAAATGTCTACCTTGACCTTTTGGTTCTGGAGAAAGTTGAATCACTTCTTGAATAGTCTGAAGACACTCCTCATACTCTTTTGACGTTACGTTAATTCCTTTTTCTAACAAAGCTTCTTTTGAAAAACAATTCTGTTCAAAATAAATTTCAATAATTGCTAAGCAAACAGCAGTCATTCGTGATTTTTCCATACCCTTACTCCTCCAATTGAGGTTTATTATATAAATTTTAACCCTGCTTGTCAATCTTTCTTTCTTCTAAATATCTTTTTAAACTAGAAGCTACGTCAAAAGGCAAAATACTAGATAATTCTTCAACGCTAGCATTTTCCATTTTAGTAACGCTTCCGAACTTCTTAATAAGTTCTTTTTTCCTTTTTTCACCAATTCCATTAATATTATCCAGTACACTAGAAATAGAACCTTTACTTCGAATACTTCTATGATAATTAATCGTAAACCGATGTACTTCATCTTGCATCCGAGTTAAATAATGAAACACTTTACTATCCCTAGGAATATCAATGAGTTCTAAAGTGTCTCCATCGACTAGATCGTTGGTTCGGTGTTTATCATTTTTCTTTAAACCACACACTTTAACATGTAAATTTAATTCATCAAGGATTTCCTTACAAGCATGAATCTGTCCAATACCTCCATCGACAATAATCAAATTTGGAAGTTCACTTTTTTCTACTAAAGCCCTTTGATACCTTCTATAAATCACTTCTCTCATCATATCGTAATCGTCATTTTTATCATACTCTATTTTATATTTACGATACTCATTTTTAGCAGGAACCCCATTTTTAAACACCACCATACCTGAAACAGACCATGAACCAAATAAATTGGAGTTATCAAATAAATCGATTCGATCTAAAACCTCCATCTTTAGAAGTTTTCTCAATTCTTCATTTGCTTCTAAAGTAGATTCTTCTTTCTTCTTTGTGATTTCAAATTCATTGTCATGACATATCTTTGCATTTTCCATAGCCATATCCAAAATTTTCTTCTTTTGACCTTTTAAAGGAACAATAAGTTTATGTTCAAAATATTCATCTAATACTTCCGTAATAAGTTCACCAGGCATCAAAATTTCTTTAGGAATCTCATGTTTCAAATAAAACTTCGTCATGTAATTTTCCATATCTTCTTCTAAAGTACTTACTACAGGGAAAATATCAGAATGTCCTCCAACGATTTTTCCATTTCTCAAGAACAAAAATTGAACAGAAATATATCCTTGATCAAAAAAATATCCAATTACATCACGATTCGTATAATCTTGAATCGTAATCTTCTGTCTCGATAAAACAATATTAATATAATCTAGTTCTTTTTTTAACTCTAAAGCAAGTTCAAAATTTAAAGCCTTACTATACTCTTCCATCTTACTCGTAATCTTATCAATCAAAATTTGATCATTTCCATTTAAAAAGTCTAATATACTTTTCTCCATTTCCAATAACTTCACAGGATCAACTTTCTTTTCACAATATCCAAGACATTCCCCAATATGATAATAAAGACACACTTTTTTAGGATTTCCATCACACTTTTTTAACGGATATAGCCTATTTAATAAATTAACGATTCTTCTAGCGGCATAAGCATTGGGATAAGGACCAAAAAGTTTCTTATGGTCCCTTTTCTTCACACTTAAATATCTAGACACTTTCAATTTAGGATAAGGTTTAGAAACATATTCAATATAAGGATAACTCTTATCATCCTTAAGTAAAATATTATATTTGGGATCATATTCTTTAATTAAATTAATCTCAAGTAAGAAAGCTTCTAACTCAGTAGCAGTCACGATAAAAGTAAAATCTTCAATCTCACTTACGAGCTTCAACGTTTTCCCAGTCTGAGTTCGATTAAAATAAGAATTCACTCTTCTATGTAGATTCTTAGCCTTCCCTACATAAATAATAACCCCATCCTTATTCTTCATCTGATAGCTACCAGGACTTTCAGGTACCTGTGCTAACTTCTCACGCAAATGTTCTTTACTCATGACACCTCACCCCTTCCTAGCAAGGATATCTTATCCTCTATTCGAATATCAAAAAAATCTAAATCTTCTGCCTTACAAGACGCTTTAATCATAAAAGTATCATCTTTTAACTTTTCTAAAGAAGCAAAAATATCTCCATGATTCAGACTAATCCACCCTTTGGCATCCTCAAAACAAAAATCACTAATATAAGAACTGATATCTACCACTTGGCAGGTATTGATTCCCTTTATATCTTTCTCATCATAAATAGTTTCTATTCCTATAATAAAATCATCTGTACGAAACGAAAAAAATGGAGAAACTCCTTCTACAATCTTCCCATTTCGATGAATCCTATACTTTCCATAAGTAATCTCCAATTCATAATCACTATATTCTTTTCCATTATAGACTAACATAAAAATCACCGCCATCATTATATAAAAAAAACATAGAAAAGTCTATGTTTCATTTCATATTAGTAATTAGGTTTTCTTCTTATAACTCAATTACTATCAAAGAGATTTTTTATTCCATATTATTTAATAACCAATCAACAACATTCATAACTTTTATACCGTTATAATCTTTATTAATTGTCTTATCTAAAGTTAGTATTATTTTCTCATAGTTATCATCTATACTCTCTAAACTTCTTAGTTCTCTTTCTTTAACATCTTTAGAAGACAAAGTTTGAGTTACTTGATAGTATTTTATCTCACTTGGATTTTCGGCAACAAAATCTACTTCATAATCACCAGATTTTCCTATATTTACTCTATAACCCCTTCTAAGTAATTCTAAATAAACTATATTTTCTAAAATATGCCCCTCGTCAATATTTCTAAAACCAAGTATGATATTTCTTATTCCTATATCAGATATATAATATTTTCCTAATGTTTTTAATAATGATTTATTCTTAATATCAGTACGATCCACTTTATACATTATAAATGATTTTTCTAACATATTTAAATAATTATCTATTGTTTGATGATTTGATTTTTCCACAATTTTATTACTATTTAAATAGTTGCTTATTTTAGTTGATGATATAGAACTGCCAATGTTATTAGAAAGATATTTAATTATATTTTCAAGTAATGCAACATCTTTAATATTATTTCTATCTATTATGTCTTTTTTTACTATAGTATTATAAATATCAGTTAAATACGATAAAACAAGTTCATCATTATTTTTGATTGATGTTATTGCGGGTAATCCACCATATTTTAAATATTCATTAAATTTTTCTTCTATATTATTTTTATCATAATTATTAAATTTCAAAAACTCTTTAAATGACAATGGATACATTTTTATTTCTATATATCTGCCAGATAATAAAGTTGATAATTCACTTGATAATAAATATGCATTTGATCCAGTAATATATATATCTATATCAAAATCAACTTTAAAAGAATTAATTGCCTTTTCCCACGATTCAACATTTTGAACTTCATCTAATAATAAATATGTAGTTTTATTTAATATTCTATTTCTAACATATTCATATAAATCATTATAATCTTTTATATCATCATATATTGCAGATTCAAAGTTTATATAAATTATACAATCTTCTTTTATTCCATTATTAAGAAGATAATCCTTATACATCAATAAAAGAGTTGATTTACCGCTTCGTCTAACTCCTGTTATTACCTTTATAAATTCCGTATCTTTTGAGTCGACTATTCTTTTTAAATATTCTTCTCTTACTATCATTTTCCATCACCAAAAATATAGTAACACGTTTCAAAAAGTTTTGCAAGTATATTTGCAAAACTTCCTTTATTTATTTTTTTTGCAAATAACATAATTACTTATAGAAAATATACCTTTTATACATCTTAATAGTATTAACTAAAGCTCTCAAGAAACTCTTTGATTATTCCATAAGAATCACGATTCTTAATTAAAACATCATTTAATAAATTATTAAGTTCCATCTTCTCTTGATATCTTTTATAATTAATTTGCGAGAGTCTTTTATAAAGTTCATAAACCTCTTCATTTCCTTTTAAATAAACTTCATTTTCTGAAACATAATATCCTATATTTTGTCTTCTCAGTTCATTTAAAACTTTATTTAACACCTTATTACCAAAAGCAATACTCTCATTGTGCCAT
>JAFUYX010000065.1 GCA_017476885.1 Bacilli bacterium
TTATATTGAATATTATAATAATTATAGATATCAATGGAATTTAAAAAAGATGACTCCTGTACAATACAGAAATCATCTATTTGCATCCATTGCCTAGACTCTCTCTTTTTTATTTAGTCCTTGACATTGGGTACATTTTAGTTTTAATTCCTTTCTTTTTTTGATATTTTATCGAAATCTTCGTATTCTTTTTTGATGTGTTCTTTTGATACGTGAGTATAGATTTGGGTCGTTGAGATATCACTATGGCCAAGAAGTTCTTGAATTACTCTTAAATCTGCCCCATTATTTAATAGATGAGTGGCAAAGGAGTGTCTTAGAATGTGAGGACTGATTTCTTTTTGAATACTAGCTTTTATCGCGGTTTGCTTTAACAGTTTAAACATTCCTTGTCTAGTCATTGGAGTTCCTCTGTTGTTTAAGAATAGTTCTTCATAGTCTTTGTGATGTTTAATGAGAGATGGACGATAGTCTTCTAAGTATAGTTTTAAATAATATTTGGCAGTTTCATTAAAAGGGATGATTCTTTCTTTTCCCCCTTTTCCTTCTACTATAACAGAGTCATTTTCAAAATTGATATTGGTTTGTCTTAATGAGAGCAACTCTGATATACGCATTCCTGTTGCATATAAGAGTTCTAACATTGCCTTAGTGCGATAGTCATAGATTGTGTTCAAAGGCATATTTAGAAGTTTGTCGACTTCTTCATAAGTTAAATATTTGGGAATCTTTTTAGGAATTTTTGGAGACTTTAGATTCTCACAAGGATTTTTAGAGATGACCCCTTCTTCAAGATAAAAATTGTAAAAACTTTGAATGACTGTAAAATAATGGGCTTTAGTCGTTGCACTTTTTCCTTCTTTTGTTAGTTTTTCTAAAAAAGATAGAATATCTTCTTTGGTTAATGAGAGGAGTTCTTTTTTTATTGTATTTGAAAATTCATCTAAATCGTTTTGATAAGATTTAATGGTATTCTTGCTCAATTTTTTTTCGAATTCTAGAGAATCTAGATATTTTTTTACTTCGTGATTCATTTTTATTCCTTCTCTCTTAAGTATAATTTGATTAAATCAAATTGTCAAATGCTTCAGTAATTGGTATAATATTGGAGTAGTTATTTTAAAGGAGGATTTTTTATGACCATTGCTTGTATTGGGTCTGGTGCGTTTGGAGTTGCCATTGCCCATCTGTTATCTCAAAATGAAGAACATGAAATTGTAATTTGGTCTCATGATAAAAACTATGTATCTCAGTGTCAAAAGAAGAAGAAATTGTTTGTCAAAAATCAGTTTGAAGCAAGTCTTCCTAAGAATGTTTCTTTGACCAATCGTTATGATGAAGCATTAGAAAAAGCAAATATTGTTTTTATTTTGATTAATAGTAAGTATTTTTTGGATGTGATACAGGAACTGAAATATTATTCTTTTAAAAATAAGACTGTTTTTATTGGCACTAAGGGCATGTTAAGTACCAAACCTTATTATTTACTTAGTTATGCTAAAAAGGCCTTAAAATGCAAAAATATTGGGTATTTTGCAGGACCTAATTTTGCTAGTGATGTCTTTTCTTTCAATCCAGCTGTGATGACAATTGGGACTCGTCAAAAAAAAGTATATTTGACGTTTCAAAAGTTATTTCCTATGATGAAAGTCGAATATACCAAATCAATTGAGGCTTTAGAACTTGCTAGTGTTTTAAAGAATGTATATGCCATTGGTGCAGGTCTTACTCATGCCAAATATAGTAATACCTCTTCTATTGTATCTTATACTTCTGTTGCTTACCTTGAGATGTGTAGATTACTAGAACAAATGACTGGAACTTCTAGAGTTCAAGATATAAAAGGTATTTTGGGTGATTTCTTTTTAACGAATATGAATACAAAATCTCGTAATTTCTCTTATGGGATTGCTCGTTTTCATAGTTCTAATGAAGCTTCCAATTATTTGAAGAATCATACTACCGAAGGATACGAAAACTTAGAAAATATTGTGTTATATTTAGGTAAGAATATTTCATACTACCCTATTTTATTTACCATATATGATATTATTTATAAAAATAAAAAAACTGATACCTTGTTAGATATCTGCTTTGGGAGAAGGTAACTTCTCTTTTTTTATTACATAGGAAGCAAGAAGAGCTCCGGCAGCCATGGGAAGCGGGCAACAAGTTCCAAGACCGATTCCTTTTATAGGGAGTTCTTTACTACAAACTACAGGAATGTTTAAGGCCTCTTTATGATTTCTTAATTCGTGTCTTAATTTTTTGGCTAAAGGATCGTTTTGGGTATTTTTTAATGGAATGATTTCTAGTAATTCTGGATGAAAGCGATTCCCTGTTCCCATACAGGAAATGACGTGCACTTTACTTTTTGTACATTCGATGAATAATGCTGTTTTAAGAGGAACGTCGTCACATGCATCTATTACTAAGTCAAATTTCAAAAGAAATTCTCTATTGATGTCTTCTTTCGTCAATTTTTGGTTCAACCCCTTGATCTGAATGCCCTGGTTAATCCTCTTTGCTCTTTGAAGTGCTACCTCTACTTTTGACATTCCTAAGCTTTCTTTGGTACATAATATTTGTCGATTCATATTTGTGATTTCAAATTGGTCATAATCTACCACGGTGATGTTTTTGATTCCACTTCTGACTAACGATTCTAGGGCATATCCCCCTACTCCACCAACGCCTATTAGTAGTATATTTAAATTTTGAATTCTTTCAAATTCATCTATGGTATATAGTTTTTGAATTCTTTCAAACATTTATTTCACCCCATTAAAAAAACCAAAAGTTAAGAAAGTGTGATAAAATCCCGCTTACTCGCAGGTGGGCATCTCATTCATATTTTAGGATCCTAATTCACTTAATGGATTAGTCTTCGACACCATATGAAGTTCTGATTCCCTTATATCACCATAGTCGGTTTTAAAAACTAACTTATCCTTTGGTAGTTTTAATATACCATATTTTTAGTATTTTGGCAATTGTTCTTATATCACTTTACACCATCTTTTATTTGATTAAAAAATCTCCGTGATATATGGATGCATATTCGTGCTTCATTTGATTTAAGAAATATCGATTCTTAAATGTTACAGGATTGTTCTCGACTACGACTCTATCTACACCATAATCTCTTACTATTTTAAAGATTCTATCTTTGAATTTTAGATAGTTTTGAGCCGTTAAGGTATGATTTATATCAATATAGAGTGTTTCGTTTTGATAATAAAGATCCATTTGTTTCACCTCAAATAAAGTCTAACAAATAATTTCTTTCATAAAAAGTGTTTCGACAAAAGATGTCAAAAAAAACGGCTTTTTTAGGAAAGTCGTTCTTTTACTTTTTTACTGACAAGGCTCATGTCTGCTACATTGCCAATTTGTTCTGTTAAAAGTTTCATAATACGTCCCATATCTTTCATCGATTCAGGTTTGATTTCCTCAAATGCTTCGTCTATTTTTTTGTTGATTTCTTCTTCACTAAGTTCTTCTGGTAAATATTTCTTTAATACTTCAATTTCTTTTTCTAAAGTCGTTACTTCATCAGTTTTATTGTATTTCTTAAATTCTTCAATTGAATCTTTTCTTTGTTTGACATTTCTTTTTATTACTGTAATTACTTCGTTGTCTTCCAGTTCTTTTTTGGCTTGAATTTTCTCTAATTGAAGTGCACTCTTTAACATTCTTAATACTGATAATGTAAACTTATCTTGACTCTTCATTGCTTCTTTTAAATCGCTGGCAATTCTTTCATTTAAATTCATTATTCTCATCTCCTGTATTTATTATAATACAACAAATAAAAAA
>JAFUYX010000066.1 GCA_017476885.1 Bacilli bacterium
CAACAGGAGCAGAACGAACTGTAATAATTATAACAATTTGTTCATCAATAGTAATGGCTACTTGTGTGGCATTAATTACAAAGTTTAGAATGGCAAAAGAAATCTAATTATAAAAAAAGATATTTCTTAGGGAGAGTTTTCTCCCTAAGGACCATATCTGAAATAGGGGGAATAAGACTTATGAAAAAGAATAAAACTACATTTTTCATGGTATTATTTTTCTTCATAGGTCTTATTGTTTTACTCTATCCATCCATTAGTGATTATACAAATAGTAAAATTCAATCAAAGGCCATCGATAATTATGAAGAATTAGTAAAAAAAATCGATAAAGTGGATTATGATCAATATCTTAATGAGGCAAATGAATATAATAAGGCATTAATGAAAATATCAAATCCACTCATTACCTATAAGAAATTACAAGATGCAAGCAAATTGCTCGATGTCAACGGAAGTGGAGTTTTAGGATATATCTCTATAGATAAAATCAACGTTGAATTACCCATCCACTATGGTACAACAGAAAGCGTACTGGCTTCCTCTGTAGGGCTACTAGAAGGTTCAAGTATGCCTATTGGTAAAGAAGGAACACATGCAGTGTTATCTGCTCATCGCGGCCTTCCATCAAGCAAATTATTTACAAATCTAGATCGTATGGAAATAGGAGACACGTTTGTCTTAAAAGTTTTAAATAAAACCATGACCTATGAAATTGATCAAATTCGAATTGTTGAGCCAAAAGAAATAGACCAATTAAGTATTAATCCAAAACAAGACTATGTAACCATCATGACCTGTACACCATATGGAATAAATACTCATCGTTTACTCGTAAGAGGACATCGAGTAGAAAATGCCAAAGCCAAGATGTATGTTTCAACAGGAGCATTTAAAGTAGATAAATGGATTATTACACCTATTGTATGTTTACCCATCATCTTTATTTGGCTACTTCTCATCGCGTTTAAACCAATGAGAAAGAATATAAATACCTATATTGAAAAATATGTGTTTATAAATAAAAACAAAGATTCAAAATTAATGAGACCAAGCAATAATTTTGAAGAAAAAGAATATCAAATATTTGATAAATATGTTTATCCAAGTGGAATAAATATAGATTCATACTGAGGAGGAAATAGAAATGAAAAAAATAATGTTTCGTTTATTAGTAGTGATATCATTGTTTGCTATTAGTATTAGTCAGGTTCAAGCAAGCAATATAATTGACTTTTCTAAAACGGGAAGCATTCAAATGGTATTATCAGAAAAACAAAGCGATACACCAATTCATGGAGTTGGACTTACTGCTCTAAAAATAGCAGGAGTCAATGTAAAAGACAATAACTTAGTTCTAGAAAACATGGAAGAATATAAAACATGTGGGTTAGATTTTACAACCCTAAAAGAAGAAGATTCTATTAGTGAAGGAGCTGCACATTGTTTCCTAGAACACGCACTTACTAAGAATCATCAAGTGACCGACGAAAATGGACAATTAACATTTCATGATTTAGAGTTAGGTTTATATTTAATTGTTCAGCCAGAGGAAGTAAAAGGATATTCAACCCTTCAACCATTTACCTTATTAATCCCTCAAGTAATAGAGAATGATTGGGTGTATGAGATTTTCTCAGAACCCAAAACAGAAATCAAAAGATTAATAGACATCTCAATTACAAAAGAATGGAATAATGAAGGACAAGCTAATCCAAAAAAAGTTGAGATTGAATTAACTCGTGACGAAAGAGTAATTGAAACAATTACTTTAAGCGAAGAGAATAACTGGACTTATACCATTGAAGACTTAGAGATGAGTGATAAATATTCCGTAAGAGAAGTAAATGTACCAAATAATTATACGGTAAGTTATCGTAATGAAGGTTATCACTTTATTGTTACCAATACGGCTAAATTACCACAAACAGGAATGGTATTGTGGAAAATAGAACTGATGGCAGGAGTAGGAATCATCTGTTTAATCGTTGGCATCTATTTAAGTAAAAAACATGAAAAAGTTTAGTATTATCCTAGTATTCATAGGAATTGTATTAATCTCCATTGCTTGTGGAAGTCTTGTAAGCGAGTATTACAAAGATATGCAAGCAAGGGAACAATCTAGTGAAATCTTAGAAGAACTTGCAAAACTAAATCCTGAAGAAATACAGGATAATAGAATTGCTAAAGTAGGAGATTATGGATATATAGGTACCATTAGCATTCCTAATTTAGACTTGGTATTACCCGTCATAGATAGTTTTGACTATGCAAAGTTAGAGAAGGCACCATGTCTTTACTATGGATCATTAGAAACCGATGATGCAGTCATCTGTGCTCATAGTTATAAAAGCCATTTTGGAAATCTAAATCAATTAGAACCGAAAGATACCATCTGGATTACAGATATCAGTGGAAAAAAGATAGAATACGAAGTAGTGCTAGTAGAGGAATTAAAACAAACAAATATCAAGATGATGTTAGACAACATGTTTGATTTAACTTTATTTACCTGTACTAAGGATGGAAATAATCGTGTAACAATTCGTTGCAATAGAGTAAAATAATTAGATTTAAAAAGAGTGATTCACTCTTTTTTTTTATGTCCTTAATTTTCAAGTTTTCATCTTTATTTAGAACATGAATAAAGAACTATTACTCCCCCTGAAGAGCCGAGAAATCGGCTCATTTTTTGCATTAAAATGAAATTTAAAAAAATTTTAGGAATCTAAAATAAATATTATAAGTCAACAAAAAACTTTTACTTCTTATGATAAAATAAAAACAAGAGAGAAACCCCACAGATTGTTTGGATACTTTGGATGAATAAAAGACTATAATGGGGTACGAAAGGAGCAGGAGAATGTGAATCAAGAAAAAAATGGAAGATTTATTGCAGAAATTCGTACGTCCAAAAAGATGACTCAAAAAGAACTTGCGGATAAACTAAACGTAACCCCCACAGAGCCATTGGTAATTGGGAAAACGGAAGAAGATTACCAGACTATAGCATCATACAAGATTTATGCAATGAACTTGGAATTACCATAAACGAGTTTTTCGCGGGAGAAAAAATCAAAAAGAATGAAACAGAGAGTCAATTTGAAAAAAATATCTTAGATATGTTTCGATTAAGTACTATAAGAAATGAAAAATACAAATGAATCGTCATTCTAATCAGCATCACTTTAGTTTTGTCTATCAGTTTTCTTGGAAAAATGATTCTAATAAAAAGAGGCTATTTGATGGATCCAAATCGAGCTTATTCTCAAAGATACGAAAAAGAGAAAGAAAACCTCAAAGGAAATGTGAACTATAATGCCTTTGAAAGCATCAGTATGGATTTTGAAAATTGAGCCAATCAATATGGATATGCAGTTTTTAAAAATCCTAGTAAAGCACTGCAAAGATTAAAGAAAAACTATTCCAAAGGACTCAAAGCACTTCAAAGAGAGTTTCATTTATTTCCTTTAATGATGTTTCATTTTCGAGAGTATGGAATTTATGGATGGCAGTTAAATGAAGCAACCGAAGAAGAAAAAGAACAAGGAAGATTCATTTCAAAGTTTTTTGACATCTACGAGAATAGTTTCGATTAAAAGAAAAAGAATGATATAATAGATATGAGAAGGTGATCAAATGAAATTTTGCCCCAATTGTGGATTTCTATTAGAAGGAAAAACCAAATGTTCGTGTGGATATAATAGTGAGAAAAATGAAGTCGATGAAAAAACTTATGAAGAATGGAAAAGAAAAGAGAAATTAAACCATGAAAAATCTTGGGATAATAAGAGTATGAAAGTAGGAACATTTACGCCCTTAGATGATTCCAATCCCATCATTTTTAACAAAGACAATGATAATCTCTATGCCAAAGAACTAGAGAAAATGATGAAATGGACTACTCCAAAGAAGAAAAAGAATAGGAGGACAAATGCACAAGAAAAGTAGAATGCTATGGATAATTGTTGTAATTCTTCTCATCTTATTGATCCCCATCCCAGTGAGATTAAAAGATGGAGGCTCTATTGAATATAAAGCAATCATCTATACTTATACAAAAATACATCGCTTAAATGAAACCTCTCAAACAGGCTATGAAGAGGGATGGGAACTCAAGATTTTTGGAATACAAGTTGGAGGAAACATGAACCCTTATAAAGAAAAAGAACCACTTCAAAGTGATTTTATAAAGTTAAAAGTCAAAGAAAATACACTGACTTCAAAAGGAGCAACTTTTATCATTCAAAATAATACAGAAGAAGAATATAGTTATGGAGAACCATACGTACTAGAAAAGTTTGAAAATAATAATTGGGTTGAAATGAAAACATTAGATGGAGAGCCTTTATCTTGGAATGCGATTCTCTACCGTTTAAAACCAAAGGAAGAAGGAGAAATCCCCATCGATTGGTCTATAGGATATGGAAAACTAGAAAGTGGAACATACAGAATTTCTAAGCATGACCTAAGAAAGTCCATGAGCCATGAGTCTAGATCCTACAGTATATCTGTAGAATTTGATATCTAATAGGTGAAAAAAGAACTAAAATGTATACTTTTAATGATATACTGGATATAGTAAAGTGAGGAATCGATATGAATGAATTAGAATGTAAATTAGAAGTCCATAAATGTGCCCTTTGTCATGATGCACCTTGTAAAAAGATTTATAAAAATATCAATCCAGAAAGAATTATCCGAGCTTTGAGACTAGAGAATAAAAAGGGAGCAAGAAGCCTCTTACAGAATAAAAATCAATGGTACGAAAAAAAGAATTGTGATGAAAAATGTCCATTAAATATTAATATTGACGGGATTATAGAGAATCTAGTCCATACGGAAGAGATAGTAGAAGGCTTTGAGACCATGGATATTAGATCAGAAATCTGTGGGGTAAAACTAGAAAATCCATTTCTTTTGTCCTCTTCCATTGTGGGAAGTACTTACGAGATGTGTAAAAGCGCATTAGAAGCAGGTTGGGGTGGTGTTTGTACTAAAACCATTTGTATGATGCCAATTGAAGAGTCCTCTCCTAGGTTTTCTGCCTTAAAAGATTGGGACGAGACATTCTTAGGATTTAAAAACATTGAACAATTATCAGAATACTCGGTAGAGAAAAATATGGAAATGATAAGAAGACTAAAAAAAGAATTTCCAAATAAAGTCATCATTGCATCCATCATGGGAAGAGATGAACAAGAATGGGAGTATTTAGCAAAAGAAGTCACTCAAGCGGGAGCCGATTTAATCGAACTGAATTTTTCCTGCCCCAATATGAAACAGAAAGGTACAGGATCTGATGTTGGACAAAATAAAGAATTAGTAGAAGAATATACAAGAGTAGTAAGAAAGAGCACCCATCTACCAATCCTAGCCAAGATGACTCCAAATATCACCGACATGAGAGTTCCAGCCTTGGCGGCTAAAAAAGGGGGAGCAAACGGAATATCAGCCATCAACACCATCAAGAGTATCACTGGCATAGAAATAAATTCATTTATCCCTGAACCCCAAGTAAATAAAAAGTCTTCTATAGGTGGATATTCAGGTCGAGCAGTAAAACCAATTGGCCTAAGATATATTGCTGAAATGTCTACGAGTGAAGAATTAAGTGACATGGCTTTTAGTGGAATGGGAGGAATCTATACTTGGCGTGATGCCCTAGAATACATTCTTTTAGGATGTTCCAGTATACAGATTACGACTGCCATCATGGAATACGGAAATAGAATCATCGAAGATCTAATTCTTGGATTAAAAATATATATGAAAGAGAACAACTACCATACAGTAAAAGAATTGGTTGGAAAGGCCAAAAGTAATCTTGTTAATAATAGTGAGTTAGATAAAAATACCATTGAATTTCCAAGATTCAACTATCAAAAATGCATTGGATGTGGAAGATGCTACATCTCTTGTAAAGATGGAGGACATCAAGCCATTAAATTTGATGAGACGAGAAAACCTCTATTAGATGCAAAAAAATGCGTCGGATGTCAATTATGCAAACTTATTTGTCCTCAAAATGCTATTGAAAAAGCTATGAAAAGAATCGAAAAAGAGTTTAAAAACAACATGACTCAAAGCAAAAAAATACTTCGTTAAAACCAGGTTTCTCTTTACAAATGAAGAGTAAAAGGCTATAATACATCGCAATAAAGTTTAAAGTTTTGTGGGGATATCGATGGAAAAGTATAGTGTTGAATTATTAAAAGCCTATGTAAACGGATATGAAATCGAAGAAAGTGTATTAGAAAAATTAGAAGATGACAATAATTTTATGTTACGTGTTTTTTTGTTGACCAATGATTTTAGGATGTACTATTTTTGCTCAGAAAGGTTAAAACACGATTATGCGTTTGTTAAAACAATTATTATGAAATTTGTCTTTAACATTCCTTTTATTTGTGAAGTAGCAGATATATATATAAAAAGTCCAGAAGATGAATTATCGCGGATTGAATTAATCATTCTAATGTGTGAATATACTAAAAATACGACAGAGAATTGGAAATATTTATTAAGAAAAGAAGTTATCTATAACATAAAAAGAGGAGAAATTGAAAGAGCAAGAATAGAAAATGAAGATAACGGATTATTTGAAGGGGCAGGAAAGGGTTTTTACTTTATTTATGATGAGTTTTCAAAAAGTGAGATTATTTTAAATGAAGTAGCCACAAAAATGCTTGATGAGATATTAGAAGAAGACGATGGAGACATAGAAGAGTTACTACATCGAACTTTTTTTAGACCAGATCAAATTAATTCAAATACAATGAATGAGTTTATGTTAAGACATATCCATTGCTTTGATTCCATGCTAGCTTCTTATTTAAAAAATCACAAGTTTTTAATGAAAAAATTCGAAAATAAACTACAAGAAATGATTAAACGTTGGTACCGTTATGAATGGATGGAAGAAAGAAAAATATATGAAGAGTTACTAGAAAAAGTTCATGAGTATTTTTCAACTATTAAGAATAAAACGATATTTTCAGAAACAGGTATGGTTTATTACATAGCAAGAAAATTAGGAATTGAAGACAAAATAGTTCTTTATCAAGGAATTGGACAAGACCTTCTAGAAGAAATCAAGGCATGCCAAAATGACGACTTATATAAGAGTGTAATTAATGAGGATATTCAAGAAAAACTTTATTGCAAAAAAATAACAGAACTCATGACATCAATACTAAAAATGAACCCAACTTTAACAAGAAAACGAAAGAATCATTAAAGACCCTTTTGTTTTCTTTTTTTTGAATAAAAAAATATCTTTTTTCAAAAAAGATATTAAACTTTCCCTGGTTTTATGATAAAATAAATCTAAGATAGGGATATCTTAGAAAGGAGTTACTTTTTATGACTGAAACAAAAGAAGTCAAAAAAAGAAATGTTGCGATTGAGTTCTGGCGTGTATTCGCTGCAATTGCAATTGTTGGTTTCCATGTAGGTTGGATTATTGCTAGAAGTTGTAATCCAACAACCGGTTATTATATGGAAACAAGTAATTGGTTCTTTGGTTCAAGTGAAGTATTGCTACTATTTACGATTACGGCTGGATATTTCTTAGTAGCTCATTTCAAGAAACTTGCTAAAGACCCAAAATATAATGAAAGGAGTTCAGTAAGCAGAGCATTTGAGTATACTTGGTCTAGAATTAAGGCATTACTTCCGGTATTGATTCTTGGATACTTACTAGGTGTTATCATTTGTACTAATTTTTTCTATCCTGAATATGGAGTAAAAGAAACTATTGGAATGATTTTTAATAGTATCTGGGAATTCTTAGGATTTCATTCTGTAGGCTTGAGAAGTACTGGGGGAGAATTCTTCAATTTGAATGGACCTCTATGGTTTATCTCAGCAATTATTATTGTGGGATACTTCATTTACTGGGGACTATGTAAAAATGAAGACGTAATGTCAGGATTTGTATCTCCACTTCTTGCAATCTTCTTTGCTGGATGGTGGAGTTACACTGATACAAGAGCTGCCCAAACAGCCTGGTCTACCTTTGGTTCACAACTTGCTTCTACAAACGGAATGGGCGGAAGTGCTACTGGAGCAACAGGTACAATTGGATTTAACAATGGATTTATCTTTGTTATGATTGGTATGTTAATTGGTGTGATACTATACTATGTTCTTGAATTAATCAGGAAAAAAGGAATTAAGCATACAGGATTATTAACTATTCTTAACGTATTCTTCAGTGTGGTATTAGGATGGTATATTATCTATCAACCAACTTACTTTGGATTACAAAGATGGCCAGTGGCATTCTTATGTATCATGGTGGTAGCGTTATCACTTCTAAACAAAGATGGATTAACCAAAGTATTAAATAATGATGTGACTAGTGGTGCGTTAAGCTACCTAGGTGGTTTATCGTTATACATCTATATGCTTCATTATCCAGTAGCGATTTTAATCCTAAGAGTACTTGGTAAGAATACTCCAGAAACGATGTATTCTTTCTGGACAATCTATATTCCAACGGTGCTTATTACCTTGTCGCTATCCATTTTTGTTAAAATCATTATGGAATTAACTGTTCTTAAAAAGAAATGAGAAATCATTTCTCAGACTGTTGACAAATAGGTCATATTTTGACTTATTTGTCTTTTTTATATCCAAATATAAAAAGAACCTAGTATATTTCTATATTAGGCATAGTGATGTAATGCAAACTTTTTGAGATTCATGCACGCATAAAGGAGAGTCAACTCTCTGTGGACTCTTTGTTTCCCTTTGAAGTATGTTTTTCTTAATCCATACTTCATCTTTCCATCGGCAAAGACTCTTTCTATATGTTG
>JAFUYX010000067.1 GCA_017476885.1 Bacilli bacterium
AGTACCTACACTTATCAATGATATAAATGTCAAAGTGATTATAATCCATTTTTTTTGATATTTCATATCCTTTCATCACACTCTCTCTATTGCCTATTATCTTTATTATAAGTTTTTTTCTTTTTAATATCAATTGTTAATCTCTATTTTTAAAAGCAAAGACTTTTCTCTTTGCTTTAATTTGATTCTATTTTTATTAATTTATAACTATCGTTATTTTTATGGAATGTATACTTTACAGAGGCTAATTTATCTTTATAGTCATGCAACTCTTTTTTTGCATCATAGTTTTCAATATTCTCATTTGTTTTTTTGTTGTATAATTTTCCTTCTGAAATATACCCTTCGATTGTAGTAATCACGATGTTTTCTCCTACTTGAATGTCTACAATTTCTTTTTGAATGGTATTTGATGCAATCTTTAATTCTCCTGAAGCAATATACATTTTTCTTGCTGCACTGTATTTTAAAGCTTCTGCGTTATAAATAAAGGATTTTCCTTCGTATTTGGTATCAAAGAGACTCTCATATGCTTCTTTTAAAGTCTCTTCTTCTAAGAATGACATTTCTTCTTCGATTTCAACATCTTTTTGATTTACATTTGCAAGTGCTAGAGAAAGTTTTAACTCTTCTGTTAAATCTCCTTTGTAATATTCTTCTAAATAATTACTATTTCCCGATAGAATAATTGGATTTAGTAAAGTTCCATATTCTTTTTTTAAATCTTCTAAAGTTGGTTTTTGTTCTTCAGAAGTATTTGGTGTTTCATTTGGTTGTTCCTCTGTTTTTTGAGGTGAATTTTCCTTTGTTACTATAATGGTTTCCTTTTGTTCCCCTTTGAAATATTTATTGAAATATCCATTTTCATATAAGCGAAATCCTAAATAACCAATTGCTGCGAGTAATAAAAGAATGATTATATTTCTAGAAAAGATTTGTCTGTTCTTTACTTTGATGATTCTTTTATTGGTTTTCTCTATTTCTTGTTTGATGTAGTAATCAATTTGTCCTTTCATGTAGTCATTTAATTCTGTTTTGATGCTTTCTACATCAATTGTTTCTTCCACCTTTTTATTCTCGCTTACCATGATTTCTTTTGGCTCTTGTTTTTTTGTATTTGTTTTCTTTGCCATGCAAAACCCTCCTAACTATCTTTATCTTACAATAAAACTCAAAAAAAAGAAAGATTTATTGTTCACTTTCTTCTTTTTCTGCTTCTTCGATAGCAGATTCCAATTCTTCTTTAGTCATTTTAGTATATCCTTTTACTTTTAACGAACGCGCTGTTTCTCTTAATTTTGTTAGTGTTGGTTCATCACTAATATTGAACTCTTCGTCTTCGATTTTTCCTGTTCTAACAAGTTCATCAATTTGTTCTTTAGTAATGGTTTCTCTTTCAATTAAAGTATTACTTAACAACATGACTAAATCTTTATTTTCTTTTAAAATTTTCTTAGCATTATCATAGCATTCCATGATAATTTTTCTTGCTTCTTGGTCAATTTCTAAGGCTACTTGATCTGAGTAATTTTTTTGTTTGTTGTAATCTCTTCCTAAGAAAACATTTTCTCCTGAATTGGCTTCATAACGAATTGGTCCTAAAGAAGACATCCCATATTCAGTGACCATGCTTCTTGCAAGGTTCGTTGCTCTTTTGAAGTCATCACTGGCTCCTGTTGTAATGTCATCTAGGAATAGTTCTTCACTGGCTCTTCCACCTAGTGAAGATGTAATCATAGCAATCATTTCGTTTCTAGTATATCTAGATATGTTATCTTCTTTTGGGGTATAAGCTGTATATCCTCCGGCCATACCACGAGGGACAATGGTAATCTTTTGAACTTCCATGGCGTCTTTTAGTTTTAATCCAATCACGGCATGTCCTGATTCATGAACTGCAGTTAACCATTTAACATTGTCTGAAACTTTTCTAGATACCTTCGCAGGTCCCATTAGAACTCTGTCGGTTGCTTCATCAATGTCTTCTAGAGTAATAGCAGATTCGTTTTTACGAACAGCAAGTAAAGCAGCTTCATTCATTAAATTTTCTAGTTCTGCTCCAGAGAATCCAGAAGTTCTTTGCGAAATACTTTTTAAGTTTACTGAAGGTGCTAAAACTTTGTTCTTTGCATGAACTTTAAGAATTGCTTCCCTTTCTTGAGTATCTGGTAAACTTACTGTAACTTGTCTATCAAATCTTCCTGGACGAAGTAAGGCAGGATCTAGCACGTCTGGTCTATTGGTTGCTGCGATGATAATAATTCCTTCATTTGCCCCAAATCCATCCATCTCTGTTAATAATTGGTTTAGAGTTTGTTCTCTTTCATCGTGTCCTCCACCTATTCCAGAACCTCTTTGACGTCCCACAGCATCAATCTCATCGATAAAGATTAAACATGGGGCATTTCTTTTTGCTTCTTTAAACATGTCTCTGACACGGCTTGCTCCAACACCCACAAATAGTTCTACAAAATCAGAACCACTAATGAAATAGAATGGAACATTTGCTTCCCCTGCGACTGCTTTAGCAAGTAATGTTTTACCTGTTCCTGGAGGCCCTACTAATAACACTCCTTTTGGAATTCTAGCTCCTAGTTTTTGGAATTTCTTAGGATTTTTTAAGAAGTCAATTAATTCGGATACTTCTTCTTTTTCTTCTTTTAGTCCTGCCACATCAGAGAATCTTACTTTTCCGCCATCAGCTGATAGTTTTGCTCGGCTCTTTCCAAAATCCATGGAACCTTTGTTGCTATTTGCCATCTTTGTAAAGATGATGTAAGAACCTACCACTACGACAATTAGTGGTAAAACATTAATCACGATATAGAACCATGATACATTTCCTGGATCTGGTTTCGTTTGATATACTTTTAATTCATTATTTTCAGCATATTTGATAATCTCAGGTAATTCTGCTTCAACTACTTGAGTTTTAAAACTTTCGTTCTCTTTATAACTTTCTAGTTTTCCTTCAATGTAGTAAATACTCTCTTCTTTACTTGGGGTAATGGTGATTTCTTTTACATGACTACTTGCGATTTCGTTCATTAATTCTCCAGTTGTAATTTCATTCACGATATTTCTACCTAAACTTAGAACAGACAATACAACGAATACAACAATGATTAAAACGAAATACGGGAATAGATTTCTCATTGATTCTTGATTCTTTCTTTTCATATTCAGACCTCTTTCTTTTTTTCGTACTTGTATATTATATCATACTTTTCTTCATTTATAACATCATATTTTGACTTTGAAACCCCTAAAATCCATAAAACGGTTTGATTGGAATCTATTAAGATTGGAATTTCATCTTTTTCTTGGTTTTCTATTTTCTTATCAATTAAAATATCATTGACTTTTCTACTACCATTTAAATTCTTTATCTCCATTCTCATTCCCGGTTTTCTAGTGGTTAAATAAAGTGGTAAAGCAAGTTCTTTTGAATTCAAATGAATTTCGTAATTACTCTTTTTTTGAGACTCAGAAATTTTTTTTACGATTCCACCATTTGGCAATCGCACTTCATTATCTAGTTTGATTTGATACGTTTTTTTCTCTTGTTTATCACTAATATAAGCATACTTTCTTGTCAGTATAAAACTCTTTTTGAGAGGAATATCCATACTTACCGGTTGTTTTTTTATCAGTAACTCTCTACATTTATTAATATGTTTGTCTTGGATGAGATTTATGCGATTTTGATATTGTTCATGAAAGTATTTCTTTAAAAGAAGAAGTTGCATCTTTCTACTGAACTTAGAGAACTCTTCTCTTACAATCTTATTATTCTTTACAACGGAAGGATACGCTTTTCTTATTTCTTCTTCTAAGACTTGATTTGCCTCTTGTAAAGTTTTTGAAAATTTCTGTATTTTTTGTGGATAATTCTCAACTTCTTCTAAGATTGGAAGGAGTTGTTTACGGATTCGATTTCTTAAGTAAGCACTAGAATCATTGGATGAATCTGTTACATATGGAATCTGATTCTGTTCTAAATACTCATAGATTTCTTTCTTGCTTACACTTAGAAAGGGTCTTAACAAATTCATTTCATCCATTTGACTTTCTTGTAAAATACCCGCATATCCAAGTAAAGAAGAACCTCTTATCATGCGCATGACAATCGTTTCGGCCAAATCTAGAGCATGATGGGCAGTCAACAAATACTTCGCATGATGTTTTTGATACACTTCTTTAAAAAATTGATATCTTTTTTCTCTTGCTTCTGCCTCCGTAAATCTTTGATTCTTATAAGCTGGAATTTCATAATATTCTAAAGGGATTTCTTCTTTTTCTAAATAGTTCTTAATAAATTCATATTCTTGTTTATTTTCTTTTCTTGTATGGTGATTGACATGAGCGCAGATGATTTGCACTTTCTTATTTATTTTTTTAAGAATACTCAAAAGACACATGGAATCTGGTCCACCGGATAGACCTAGAACAACCACATCTTTTTCTTCTAGTTTATTTTCTAAATATTTGATTGCGTCCTTCATAATTTCTCCTTTGAAATTAATCCTATTTTACTAAAAAATAAAAAGGATTTCAATCCCTTTTTAGCACTCTTTTCTCTTAAGTGTTAATTTTGCTGTTTCTTAATTTATGATTGGCATTCTTTTGTTCATAAGCTTTTGTTACTACAATAAATGCATTTGGATCAAGTAATAGAATTCCTTCTTTGATTTCAAGATATTTTTCTTTGTCTACAGAGCAAATAATTAAATTATCTACTTTTCCAGTAAATCCTCCTATTTTTTTGGTAAGGGTTACATCATATTCATGCTCTTGAATTAAAAACTTTTGGATTTCTTTGGTTTTCTTCGAAGTGATATATATCAGTCTATTCTTGTTTAGTTCTAACATAGTACTATTAGAAACGATGCTTAAGATGACTAGAGCAATTAAAGCATACATCATATTGTTAAAACCAAATACGATCCAACCGAGCAATACGATGGGAATATCAATCATTCTTATGGCTGTTGACATAGGAACATGGGCGTATTTTTCGATGATTTGAGAGACAATATCAGTTCCTCCTGTAGTAAAGTTACTTTTAAATACCAGACCACTTCCAAGACCACTTAATAATCCTGCTAGAATAGCAATTAAGAAAGGGTCTATTTCTAATGAAATAGGATTGGTGATATATGAGGTAAAATGAACAAAAACTGGATATAGGATTGAACCTAGAATCGTATTTTTAGTTCTTTCCCTCCCTAGTAAGCAAAAACTTAGTAAGACTAATAAAACATTCACGCTTAGCATGAAGATACTCTCATTGATACCAAATAGTCGATTCATGACAATGGATACTCCAGAGACTCCTCCGGTGACTAAATTATTTCTTGATAGAAAAAGATTAAATGAAAGAGTGGATACGATTAATCCTAGGAAAAATGTAATGTATTGGTTTATTTTTTCTTTCATCCTCTTTCCCCTTCCGTTTTTAATAGAGACTCTAGTAGTTCCAAAATGTCTCCATCTAAGATTTTATTTGCATTGCTAGTTTCATATCCACTTCGTGTATCTTTTACCATTTTGTAAGGTTCTAAAACATAGTTTCTGATTTGACTTCCAAAAGAAGTATCTAATGGAATTCCTTTGATACGCGCTAGTTCCGCTTCCTTTTTTTCTACCTCTAATTGATATAGTTTATTTTTTAGCATCTTCATTGCTATCTGTTTATTTTTTAATTGGCTTCTATCTATTTGTGATGACACGACAATCTTTGTTGGAAGATGAGTAATTCGAACGGCTGAGTTTGAGGTGTTTACCGATTGTCCTCCAGCTCCCGAAGAATGATACACATCAATTTTTAAATCACTTTCTTTTATCTCGATATTAATGTCATTGCTATACTCTGGAGTTACTCTTACCGAAGCAAAGGAGGTGTGTCTTCTTGCTCCTGCATCAAATGGAGAGATTCTGACCAAACGATGCACACCAGTTTCTCTTTTTAAATATCCATAAGCAAACATTCCTTGAATATGAAGCGTTGCCGATTTAATCCCGGCTTCATCTCCCTTTTGTTCTTCAATGACTTCACAAGTATAGTCGTTTTTTTCACAAAACATACTATACATTCTTAAGAGCATACTAGCCCAATCACAAGATTCTGTTCCACCCGCTCCTGGATGAATCTCTAAATAGCAGTTTAAGGCATCATATTCTCCGTTTAAAAGAGTTGTAATTTCTAGTTCTTCAATGTCTTTTTGGATTCTTAATAATTCCTTTTCTAATTCTTTTAATTCACTTTCGCTTGCCATGTTGATAAGTTCTAGGTTATCCACAATTTCTTGTTTCGTCGAGGTGATTTTGGTGATTATTTTTTTTAAATCCGCTAGTTCTTTATTCAATTTTGTAGCATTCTCTAAATCTGACCAAAACCCCTCTTGTTTTGTTTGTTCTTCTAGTACTTTGATTTGTCTTTCTTTTCCTTCTAAGTCAAAGAGACCTCCCTAGATTTTCTATTTTTTCTTTACTATCATTAAAAGCATTCATTAATTCATTTTGAGTCATATTCTGTTCTCCTTCATTTTCTTTTTTATTCTATCATAATTCTAACTCTTTTTAAAGAGATGAAAAAAGAGTCCTTTAACTCTTTCTCTTTTTAATAACTTGATCTTCTTTTACTGTTCCAATTAACATCGATGAAAACGGATCATGCATCAAAAAATTTTTTTGTACTTTTTTCTCATCGTAATTGGCATAACAATAGGCACAGTAATGTTTACACGTATTATATACTCCAATATCTGCCATAGTAACACAATGACACTTTCCGCCTTTTCTTGCTTTCCATTCTTTCTTGTATTCTTTTCCTGTTAATTTTGTTGCGAGTTCTTTGGATAGGCATTCGTCTTTGACAAAACCATACTCTTCTAAGGTTCTATCTTCAAAACAGGTATGGACTTTTAAATGATGTTTTTTGGCACTGGCAGCAAAAGAGATTCCAATTTCTTTGTAATCCTTTTCGTCCATTCTTTTATATTTTAACTTAGAATAGTTTTTCTTTACATTTTGATAATCGTCTAAGAAAGAAATCAGAATCTTAGAAATGCTTTGTTCTAGTAAAGAACAAACTCTTTCAAAGGCTTTTTTATGATATTCTATGGAATAAGTATCACTAATGAAGACAGGATCATATCTCAGTACTACATTTTCTTTTCCAACAATCTTTGATAGTTCTTTGATGGAAGCAATGACTTCTTTTTTGTCTGGCACACCGGGTTCAATTTCTTTTTTATAGGGTGTTAAAGTGACATGAAAATACTTTTTGATTGGGATTTGATTAAGATTGTCTAAAATCGGTCTTGGATTTTTGGTACAAAAGAAAATTAAATCCACCTCGTTCATATCAATTCTACTTACTAGTTTTGGATTAAATGGATTTTCTACATCTACATACCCTTCTTTGATACGATTTAAAAACCAATCTGAGTAGAAAGCCACAATATCGGTTCTTCCACTGACATTCAAAATCATTTTTTCTCCTGTTCTTTATGAACTTTTTTCCACTCTTTGATACTTTCATATCTCTTTTTAAAGCGCTCTTCGTTTCCTTGTGTAGTTGGATTGTAGTAGCGCTTTCCTAGAAGAGATGGTGGTAAGCAATCCATGGTAGTTAACTTGTCTTTGTAGTCATGAGCATATTTGTATCCTGCTCCATAGTTTAGTTCTTTCATAAGTTTTGTTGGAGCATTTCTGATGTTTAGAGGAACTGGTTCACTTAGCATATTCTTTGCATCTTGACTCGCCAGAATATATGCTGTTTCACAAGCATTGGATTTGGGCGCTAGCGATAAGTAAATTACGGCTTCTGTTAAGTGCACACTACACTCTGGCATTCCTATAAAATGACAGGCATGATAGGCATTTATGGCGACATTTAAAGCATTGGTATCTGCTAGTCCAACATCTTCACTTGCAAATCTTGTTATTCTTCTTGCTATGTAGAGAGGGTCTTCTCCTGCTTCTAACATTCTAGCCAGCCAATATACGGCTGCGTCCGCGTCTGAGTTGCGCATCGATTTGTGAAGTGCCGAGATTATATTGTAGTGTTCTTCTCCGTTTTTATCATACAATAGAGGTTTCTTTGTTACAGTTTCTTCTAAGATTTTTTTGGTAATGTGAACATTTCCATACTTATCGGTTTCCCCATTGATCACTAACATATCCAGTGTTGTTAATGCACTTCTTGCATCTCCTGAAGACATTTCGGCTAATATTTTTAAGTCTTCTTCTTCAATTAGGACATGTTCTTCTCCAAATCCTCTTTTATCTTGAATGGCTCTTTTTAGTAGTGCATAAATATCGTCTGTCGTAAGTTCTTTTAAAACAAACACTCTACATCTTGAAAGTAATGCGTTGTTGATTTCAAAGGAGGGGTTTTCTGTAGTAGCTCCAATTAAAATAATCGATCCTCTTTCTACATAAGGTAAGAAGGCATCTTGTTGAGCTTTATTAAACCTATGAATCTCATCAACAAAGACAATGGTTTTTACTCCTAATTTTTTATTGTTTTGAGCATCTTCCATCACTTGCTTTATCTCTTTAATCCCCGATGTGACAGCAGAGAATGTAATAAACTCCGCTTTTGTTTCTCGAGCAATAATGCTTGCTAAGGTTGTTTTTCCAACTCCGGGTGGGCCCCAAAAAATCATCGATGAAATCGTATCCTGTTCAATCATTTTTCTTAAGAGTTTATCTTTTCCAATTAAATGAGTCTGTCCCACGAATTCTTCTAAACTTCTTGGTCTCATCCGTGAAGCCAAAGGTTCTAATGTAGGAATGTCAAAAAGTGAAGATTGTTCCATGTGATTCTCCTTTTCTTTTCATTTGTACTCTATTATAAATCAAACAAGTGTTTTTGTCTATCTTTTCTTACTTGAACTCTTACTCCGTCCTTTATTCTTTGGTTAGCAGTATTTTTGCCCCTTTTTCTTCCTTTCAAATGTCAACTATTTTTCTATAAATTATTCATAACATTTGTTATTTTACTTTATATGTAAGGGATTATAAAAAAAGAAACACTTTTCATTTACATGTTTCTTTGTCAATTTATTTTTTAAATTCTTGTAATCCTTTGACTGAACCTCCATCGACTAAGACATCGACTCCTGCTAGATATCCATTTCTTTCATCTGCAATGGTTGCAAGGGCATATCCTAGTTCTTCTGGTTTTCCCATTCTTTCTTCACAAGATTTTGAAATTAGGAATCCTCCTGTTTTCTCTTCAAGTTTTCCCATACCAGTTGCTATTAACCCTGGAGAAACAGAACAAACGCGAACTCCTTTTTTGCCGTATGCAAATGCACTTTTAGCTGCATACCATACCACAAAGTTCTTACTGATGGCATAAGCTAGCCCAGATTTTTCATAGTCTCCTTTGATTTTTTTTGCTAACCATAGAGTCTTTTTTAAGAACAATTCTTCATCTTCATCTGCTAAGTGATAATGTTTAGTTGGTAATATCCATTTTGGAAGTTGATAAGCAGAGTTTGAAGCAACATCAACAATAACGCTTCCTTTGTTCATCGCTTTACTAAATTCTTGATTGATATAAACCGTTCCAAGACCATTTATTCTCATGATGTCTTCTGGTTTGCCACCCATGGCAGGAGATACACCAGCAGAGTTAATGACATTTTTAATTTCTCCTAGTTCTTTTGCAAATTTCACCAGTTCTTTGACTGATTTTCTGTTAGAGGTATCGCAGGCTTTGATTTTTACGTCAAATCCTAGTTTTGTCAGTTGTTCTTTTGCTTTTTCTAGTTTGCTTTCCGTTCTTCCTGAAATGACAAGAATCTTTTCTTTATCCATAAACTTGGCTGCTTCTAGGCCCATTCCAGATCCTCCGCCTGTAATTACTACCACGTTTTTCATAATTATCTACCCTTTCTGTTCTATTATAACACATCGATATTCATAAAGTGGATAACTCTGTCAAAGGACTTTACACTATTTATAATTGAATAGCACTCGTCGTTGTTTATGTTCTAACACTGAAGAGTACCACCCTTTCTTAACATCTTCTATGCCGTCAAATTCTTCGATATCTACTTCAGTATGTTCTATCTCCTGAGGCATAATGCGAAATGAGAATTGATATTGATTTCATCATTTTTGCTCTCCTTCTTTTAAAATCCAAGTAATTCCCTTTGCAATTCTTAGTACTACATCTTGAAAGTAGTTTCTATGATTTTCTTCATATTTGCATCGTACTTTTTGACTTATTATGTTTTCTATTGCTTTGGTTTTCTCTTCGATTGTGGATAAGTAGTTATTCTTGGAATTTTTTTCTTTTTTAACAAGGGAAAAATATACTTGATCAATATTCTTACTCAATGCGTTTTCTTGTATAAATAGTTCTAAATGAGGATACCATAAAGACCCTGATATAGAAGCGATTCTTTGAAATTTGTGATATAGATTACCATCCATATCTTTTAACTTAACATTTTCAAAACTAGTGAAATATCTTCTTCTCTTTAAATAAGTTTCCATAGTTCTTTTTCGAACTTTATTTTTTTGTGATTCAATATATTGGTCAGTAAGAGTTCCAAATGTCATATCCATATCTCCACCAATTTCTCCTCTAAATAGGTTATAACCTTTAGATTTGATAAATTCGTTATAGTCATCCTGTAAAAGAGTATAAATCAATCACACTTTTCTTTCGTAATAAAATAAAAGACATATAGATTTATCCTTGATACAATATAAGTGCTAACAAAATTGAAAGAAGGTATCTATATGTCTAATCAAAATTATATAACTGATATTCTAAATTTAAAAGAGAA
>JAFUYX010000068.1 GCA_017476885.1 Bacilli bacterium
TGATTAGAATTCACTTTCTTACTCTTCACAGGATCATCTAAAATCTTCATTTCAGGGAGTTGATAGTTGGGATTAGAATTGACAATTTTAGAAGTATCAATAGTAGTAGTCTCTTCAAGTTTAGCTTCGGAAGAAGTATCATATCTTTGCTTTAACTCTTCTACGCTACTAACAACAATCGTTTTAGGAGACTCTTCTTCAACTTCATTTTGAGCAAGACGTTTTTCTAAAGCTTTTTCTTTCCTCGTGATTTCGTCTTCATCATCCTCATCTTCTCCAACTGTATTTCTCATATCTTTAATCTTTTCAATGAAAGAATTCAGTACATTAGACAAATTCACATTAAAGAATAAAATCAAACCAAACAAAGCAACAAAAGCAAGAACAATGTAAGTCCCATTTAGTCCAAATAAAGAAGCACTACCAAAAGCAAGTAAAGCCCCAATAATCCCTCCACCTATCACAATGGAAGACTGTCCAGAACTAGCAAGAGCACTACTTGCCCCAATTGAAGCAACTCTACTCATATAATTGTTCATTGTCGCATCAAAAATAGCTTTTGGAGTCTGTGCATTCTTAATAAAAGTCAAATGACTCAAAGTCAAAATAACCATGATAAGTAAATAAAATCCCACATGTTTTGCACTAAAAAAAGTTGGAAGTTTTCGTTTAATCAACATATAAAAACCTAAGAATAAAACAAAAATAAGAATCGCAGGCCACCATTCCCCCATTAAAAACATAGCAAACTTCTTTAATAAGGCACCTACCGGTCCAAAGCCAAATCCAATAACCCCAATTAAAATAAGAATGAGTCCTATCATTTCAACACTGTATGTATTCTTTTTAGCTTCAGAACTAGTTTTTCTCTTCTTTGCCATATGCTTCACCATAACCATTATATAAGATAATAAAAAATAATGCAAATAGAGGTTTGCATTATTTGACAATTCTTTTCGACTTTTTCTTTTGCCTAGTAAGTTTACTTTTCAACTTTGCAAGAGTAAACTTCTTTTCTTGATCATACTCTTTCTTTGTCATAATCTTGTAAAGAATAATTGGATGCATAATAAAATCAATGGAATCTGCTTTATCGACAAGCGTAATCAACCAGGCTTCACGATTTCTTGGCAGCCTTTTATTCAAAGGAAACATATGAGTGATCATAATACTTTCAATTTTAGGAGTAATAACTTCCTCTCCAAATACTCTTTTTGCATTTTCAACCGCATTTCTAGCATGCGTAAATCCATGTCGTTGTAACAAAGGTTTCTTTTCTGTATCATATTGCCATGGTTTTTCATAAAAATCATGCAACAACCCAGCGATGGCCAAACTATGATAATCAAGATGAAACAATTTTCCTAGTTCATAACAATCATAAGCTACTTTTAAAACATGGTCATATACAGATTCATTAATATGATGAGGAAATTCTTTTCTTCGAAGAAACTCCTCATGAGTCACAAAAGGATCAATAATTTCATAAAATTCTTTGCGATGTTCTTCCTTGTTCTTCATAAATTGATAAATCTTCATCCAATAAATAGCATAACTAAGAAAAGTAATTCCCTGAAATATCAAAGCAAGAACAAAAAAGAATTGACTCATCCCTTGAAAATCAGAAGAAATAATATTTAAAAATCCCAATAGAATCGCAATTGAAATAATCCATGTTTTTATTTTTCCAATATAAAGCGTTGTAGATTCTTTCGAACGATAATAACAATAAGAGTTAAATACCCCAATAATAAATTCCATTAGAAATACATAAATAAAGCGAAAATCCTTCACAATTAACAAAACAAGTAAAGTGGCCGCAAGTAACTTATCGGCTAAAGCATCTAGTACTGCCCCAAGCTTGCTTTCCACTTTCCATTTTCTGGCTAAATACCCATCTAAAGCATCCGTGAAAATCGTCAGAGCCGACACTAGAATCAACAAAGAATATTGCTCAATTACTCCAAGAAAAATAATTACTGGTATCATAATAATTCGAATACTCGTCAAAATATTTGGAATATACTTTTTAAACTGCTTCATACTACCATCCTAACAATACTAATCTTACCACGATAGTAAAAAAAAAACAATGAGTTGACAAAAACTTACAGATAGAGTTTTAGTTCTTCATTGTTTTTTTGTTCCATTTGAATAATATCTGAAATAAGATTCTTTAATTCTTGATCCTTACCTTGATAATGATTTTGGATGGTTTCTAATTCAATTAACCCCTTATTAGTTCCTTCCATCATCATCTTAGCAATATGAGAAACACTATTGTCCAAAGAGAGTTTCATATTTGCCATCATATCGCTCATCATATAAGCCATAGAAGACAAATCTTTTTTTAAAATATCATATTTATCACAAAGTTTGCTCATCTCTTTAGATACTCTTTGATACTCTCTTTTCTGTGCCTGAATCACCTCATAAAACTTTTTTGAATCAATTTTATCTTCAATGGATAGAATTCCTACAACACCCATTTCAACATTATGATAAAGTTTTAAAATCACTTCTTTTTCTTCCATACTCCTCACCCTTATTAATATGAACTAAAATAATGAAGTTATACAAAAAGAAGTGCATTTCTACACTTCTTGAACCACAGCAATAATCATAGGCTTACATTCTGTTTGTTCATAAAGATAATTGCTTAATTCTTGACGAATTTCTGTCTTAATAGAATTGTATTCTACATACCCATCAACAATATTACGTTTAATAACCTCTTCACTGATTTCTTTCATTTTAGCAATCAATTCTTTTGAATCTTTCACATAAATAAACCCTTTGGTTGTAATTTCTGGTCCGACTAGCAACACCTTATCTTTTCGACTTAAGGTAGCACTAATAAGAACAATCCCATTATCACTAAGCATTTCACGATCTTTAATAACAAGTTCACCAATATCATCACTACTTTTTCCATCAATTAAAGACTCTTTGACTTTGATATGTTCAAAACTCTCTTGTGCTACTCCATCCTCAAATACCACCACATCTCCATTTTGTTTTAAGAATATATGGTCACTAGGAATTCCAAGAGAACTAGCGATATTAGCATTATTCACCAAATAGCGATATTCCCCTTTTACAGGCATATAATACTTAGGATTTAAAAGTTTAATCATAAGCATGATATCCTCTTGAGAAGCATGATGTAAAATATGTTTATCACTTGGCAAAGAAACAATTCTTGCACCTGCCATCGCAATATCATTTTCAAGTTTGACCAAAGTCTTTTCATGGGCATCATACCTAGGTTCTGCAAAAACAACGGTGTCTCCATCTTTTAATGTAATGAACTTATCATAACCATTCACAATCTTAGAAATCGAAGCATAAGCATTCATCTTATCATCACAAATAAGTAAAATAGCATTAGAATCATCCAGATTAGACAAATCACCAAGTAACCCATCTTGAATAGTTAAATAACGATTTTCCAAAGCAAAATTCACAAAATTTTGAAGTCTTTTTCCCATAATAACAATCTTTCGATGAGAATTCTTAGCGGCATCAAAGATATCTTGAATCGTATATAAATGGGTCGGTAAAACACTAAATAAAATTCTTTTCTCTTCTTTATTAATCACATCTCCAAAAAAAGAAGATAAGCGATGAGATGGAGAAGTATGTCCTGGATGCTCTGAAAAAGAAGATTCACAAAGCATACATAATACTCCTTGCTTTCCCACATAAGCAATTTTTCCTAAATCCATGTCATAGTTTCCACTCATCAATGGATCGATAATAAAATCTCCTGTATAGCAAATTGCACCATGAGAAGTATTCACACAATACATCACTGCATCAGGAACGCTATGAGAAACAGCCAATGGAAAAATAGAAATCTGTCCAAAACGAAGTTTTTTATTAGGTTGAATTTCAACAATTCGGTCTTCTTTTAATCCCATTTCCATCAACACAAATTTTGTATACTTCGTAGCATAAAATTTGACTTCTGGAATCATTCTTGCCAAATCTAGAGCAGCTCCCATATTTTCATAATGTCCATGAGTAATAAAAACACCTTGAATTTTTTGATGATTCTTTATTAAATATTCATAATCCGGAATCACATAGTCGATTCCATGCATAGAATTTTCAGAATACTTAAGACCACAATCAAAAACAAAGATAGTTTCATTAATCTCTAAGACATAGTTATTCTTTCCTGTCTCATCTAGGCCACCTAAGCCAAATATTTTAATCTTTTCCATAAATAATATCTCCTTTAAAAAGTTCTTGAACTACAAGTCATTATAACAAATTATTTATAGAATTGCAATTAGAAGCGTTCTTCGCTTAAGAACTTAGACAAAGGAAGAATCTTAAACCCTTTAAATTCAATCTGAGATAACAAAGACTTCAAATAAGAACGATTGAGATTTTTATCCAAATAGAGAATATCTCCTGAAGAAATATTTTTATATAAAGAAAGATAGTTAGCATTAGTAATCTTCTTACTTTCTAAAAAAAGATATTTTCCGTGTTTGAAACAAGACTCTTCACTGACTTTATTCACATAACAATAAGATAACTGTTCTCCTTTCTTTTTTAATATTTTTTCAAGTTCATCATAATTTTTTTCATCAGAATTAACCTTTTCTCCAAAAGCATAATGATGAGATACATTTTCTTTTGTGGTAAGAATGGTATAAGAAATGCCTAGTTCATCAAAATACGTAGAGAATTCCTCTGAATCAATCAGTAAACTCACACCTCCCTTTTGCAAATTTCCTTGAAAAATAATCTTATCTTTATGGTTTTTTAAAGTAACACTGGGAGTCCTAGCTTCATAAACCAATTTACTTTGTTCTAAAACACCATTCTGATGCATTTTTTTATAACTTTTTTCCAAATCAATCGTTTCACCATTATATCCAGGGATGATATAACGATCCAATATTGTTGCATCAAAAGGCTTGGATTCATAATCTTCTTTCAAGACTAAAATAGATTGATAAATAGGGTCTTTTTCTTTCATAAAAAGAGCTAATTGATTAGTGGTATAAAAACTCACGCAAAGTAAACTTAACAAGCCTAAGATACGAATCGATTCTCTCATCCAAATCACCTACTTCATTTTATGTAAAAATAAAGTAATTAATAGCACTTTTTTAATTTTTCTATCATTCTTTCAGGATAATCTAAAACCTCTTGATAAAGATATTTTTCTTTTCTTAACAAAACAAGAAAATTTCTTTCCTTTAAGCGATAAATCCTCTTTTCTTCTTCTCCCAAACATTTCAAAAAAGGAAGTTCAAATAATTTAGAAAGATTTTCAATAATATCTAAATCCAAAGAGAGTTCTCCCCTTTCATATCTTCCAAGAGTCACCCTTGAAATATGTAACTTCTGTGCTAACTTTTCTTGACTCCATCCCCTTTTTTTCCTTTCAAACTTCATTAATTCTGGCCCTGACATGACACTTCATTTCCCTTATAAGAAGAGACCAAAGACACCTGTTCCGCAATCACTTCAGTATAGTATTTTCTTTCTTGATTCTCACTTTCATAAACTTGAACTTGAAGTCTTCCATGAACACATAAAATATCGCCTTTTTTATACATTTCTGAAGCTCTTTTGGCAATTCCATTCCAAAGTAAACAACGAATAAAATCCGTTTCATAAATACCATTTTGATTTTTATACGTCCTTTTTACCGCAATAGTAATCGTAGCCCTCATATTATCTGTGTCCACACCCAAAAGTTCTGGTGTCGCAGTAAGTCTTCCTACAATGATGACATGATTCATAATTCCTCCTTTCCAACACTATTAAAAACATAGAGATAAAAAAAAGGCAAAACTACCAATTTTAGGTATTTAGCCTTACTAATAATTAATAATTAAACCTCTAATTTTATAGAAATATCCTAACCAATTTACTCCCCATTCACAAATTTAAAATTTACACAAATTTTACACTTCTTCAGTTAAAAGTCGATTCAATTCCACGGCATACTCCATAGGAAGTTCTTTCTTAAAATCTTCAACAAACCCCAAAATAAAGAGTTCCTTTGCTTGATTTTCACTTAATCCGCGACTCTCAAGATAAAAAAGTTTTTCCTCACTTACCTTCGAAACAGAAGCTTCATGTTCAAGCATACTACTAGGATTTTCAACAATATTTTTAGGAAAGGTATCACTCTTACTCAAAGAATCCAAAAGAATGGTATCACATTTAATATTTGCTACACTATGATGAGCATCCTTACTAATTCTTGTAGTTCCTCTATAATTACTCACTCCACCATTACTCGCAATAGATTTATTGACAATATTACTTTTCGTATGATGTCCTAAATGAATCATCTTCGCTCCAGCATCTAATATTTGATGATTTTTAGCATAAGCAATACTAATACAATTCCCCGCACTATAATTGCCCTTTAAAATCACACTAGGATATTTCATTGTAACCCCAGAGCCAACATTTCCATCGACCCATTCCATAAGTCCTCCATCTTCAACAATCGCTCTTTTCGTAACCAAATTATAAACATCATTACTCCAATTTTGAATCGTCGAATATCTACACTTCGCATTTTTACCTACAAAAATCTCTACAACACCTGCATGCAAACTAGATTTAGCGTAACTTCTTGCTGTACATCCCTCTATATAAGAAAGTTCTGCTCCTTCATCAACGATAATAAGAGTTCTTTCAAACTGGCCTAAAGACTCCGTATCAATTCGAAAATAACTCTGTAAAGGACGATCCACTTTAGTATAAGGAGGAATATAAATAAAAGATCCACCAGACCACACAGCCCCATTTAAAGCCGTATACTTATTTTCATGATACTTCACAAGAGTATCAAAATATTTTTTAAAAAGGTCTGGATATTCCTGAAGCGCTTGATCAGTACTCATAAATAAAACTCCATCAGCAACTTTATTTTTATGATACACAACTTCACTTTCAAGTTGATTGGAAACACCACCTAAATATTTTTCTTCTGCATCCACCACTCCAAGTTCACAAAAAGTTTTATAGGTTTGATTATTAACCTCTTTCCAATCACTTTTTACATCTTCAGTTTTTTTATAATATAAAATATCATCAAAAGAAAAATCAAGTTTAGGTCCAAACTTAGGTTGATCAATTTTCAAGAAAGCATCATAAGATTGAAGACGAAAATCAAGCATCCAAGAAGGTTCACCTTTTTTTTGAGATAATTTTTGAATAAATTCTTTCGATAATTTTTCTTTCATAACACATCACAAAAACTATTATATAAAAAAGTGAAAAAAAATGCAAAAAAGAAATGGTTGGAAAATTTTTTTCTGAAGTGCAACAAAGTGACATTGAAAAAGACATATAAATATATTACACTTATATAAGCAAAAAATAGAAAGGTGTAATAATTATATGTCTAAAGAAAATTATAA
>JAFUYX010000069.1 GCA_017476885.1 Bacilli bacterium
ACGGAAGAAATAATGGAGAGTGTCAAAATGGAAGAAAAAAAAGAAAAGAATCATAAAATTCTAGACTGGATCGTAAAGGGAATATTAATTATTGTGATCATTATTTTATTACTTCACAACTGCCAACTTCTAAAAATGAATTATAGCAAGAGTAATGTCCCAACAGGAAATGTAGACATCATAGAGATTAAGTGTGATAAAAAAGATACTTGTGAAGTAAAACCAGGAAAAGAAGAACCAGATAAACCTCAACTAGAACCTACAGAGAAAGAAAACCCTACGAGAGAAGGGGGACATCAAAAAATAGAAGAACCCGAAGAAATCGACGGAGAAGTGCTTGTTAATGATGCAGAGATTACTTGGAATGGAACATCTGATATCAAAATATTTACCAATTCAATGTATCAACTAGAAGATAAAATTGCCCCAGAAAGTAGTAATACCTATCAGTTTGTTGTAAAAAACAGCACAAATTATAAAGTGAAATATAATGTTACATTTATAGAAAATAATCCATACGCGATAATTATGAAATACAAATTAAAAAAGAATGATACCTACCTAATAGAAGAATATGTTTCTGCAAGTGAATTAAATTTGAGTGAATCCTTCTTAAATGCAAGTGAAAACGATACCTATTACCTAGAATGGAAATGGGTAAGCAGTGACAATGATACAGAAATTGGAGCCAATAGAGATTCGTTTTATGGTTTAAAAATTGAAGTAAAGGCTGAAAGCACAAATGAGTAAGGGGATTCATAGATTATTTGACATCATATTCATTGCAATCATCGTGATTCTCCTTGGTTATTTTGCTCTAAGAGTAACGAACAAAGTAGAAATATATAATGTAAAAACAGGATCAATGGAAGCAAAGATTCATGTCGGAGATTATATATTGATTTTGAAAAAAAGCCGTTATGACATTGGAGATGTAATCACATTTGCAAGCAATAATAGTTATGTAACACATCGAATTGTAAGAATTAATGGGGACAAAATTACTACTAAAGGAGATGCAAATAACACCGAAGATGAAACAATCAGTTCAAGTAGCATTGTAGGTAAAGTGATTTTATCAGGAGGTATATTAAATATCATTATTAATTATAAATATGCACTAGCAGGAATTGTCTTATCGTTGTATCTATTAAGTTGCTACTTTGAAAGTAGAAAAAAAGAAAAATCATCACTAGCAGAAAGTGAGAACAAGGAATTAAAGAGTCAACAACCTGATGTTACTGAAGAAGATAGTGATGAGATTCAAGAAGAAGTTGAAGAAAAAAAGAAGGAAACCTCTAAAGAAAAGAACACTAAGAAAACAAAGAAAAAAATAGAAGGGTAGTAAAGGAAGTGAAGACATGAAAAAAAAGATGAGAAAAAGAAATTTATGGATAGCCATTTTTCTGGTTGTCGTGGCAGCAATTTTTTTCATATCTCCCTCTTATGCCATTTTTAAAAATTCAGCATCCTCTCAGTCTGGCATAACAACTGCTGATTGGATTGTATCTTTAGAACAACAGGGTATAGATAATAATGTAAGAGTTGTACCAGGAATAGAAAATGGTACATACACATTAAAAGTCAAAAGTTTGTCACTGGTTGACGTGAAATATGACATTGTCATTAGTAATTTACCGAGTGGAACAGACGTTTCTATTGATGGTGTAAATTATCCTGCTGTTAGTAATGGAACGGTTACCATTCCAAATGCCGGAACAATTCTTTATAGCGCTCAAGAGAAAACAAATACACATACATTAACTTTTAGAGGTGCTAGCAACGCCACCCCAGTAAATAATCAAGAAGTGACAATTGAAGTGAATATACAGCAATTACTAAATTAAATAAAATCCATAAAATCAAATAGAAAAGAGGTGTAATATGAGAAATAAATATCATAAAAGTAAACTACTACTCATAGGTTTAATTCTCTTTTTATGTCCCTTTTTATTCAAAGCAGAAGACACATTAAGTATTTATCGAGAAACATTAAGTACAACTGTGAATTTAACTGTATTAGATCCAAATGCAAACTATGTAGTAACTCTTGAATTAAATGATGGAACAGGAAATACAAGAACTGAATATCGTTCTTATAATCAAGAATTAGGAAGTATTACAGCACCAACTAGAACAGACTATAATTTCCTAGGTTGGTATGATGCAAATGATAATCGTATTTATTCTGATGAACTCATCACTCAAGATGTTACTTTCTATGCAAAATGGCAAAAAATAGTTTGTAAAAAAGTAACGGATGATAGTAAATTACACCAAGAAACATGCGAAAGTGGTGGATGTCGTGTAAGTGGTTTAAATAACACATTCCCTGTAAATTCCACCATCACCTATGGAACTACCTATGGACCTATGAGTCCAATTGCAGGTGATGCATACGATTGCGATGTAAATGATGATGGTACATACGATGGTCAAACGGAGTATGGAAAATATAATGAAAGATTCTATTTCTTAAGACAAATCAATAATGGAAATGATGAACCAACTGCAGCATTAGTATACTATACAAGTTTTGATAGCAGAGGACCTTATGATAGTATTCATACACCTAATCTAGGATCAACAAACTATACAGAAGCTTTAACTTGGTTGCCAACATCTTCTTCAGGAAGTGACCCATGGGATAATGCAGCACTGATTGATTTTGATGCAAATAACGGAGGACAAATTTCAAGATTCCTAAGTTTTGATGATATATCAGCTGTATGTGGAACATTATCAGGAAATGCAGATGTTACCTATTTTAAAAACTGCGGTAAATGGTTTATCTTCGAAAACACAAGATTCCAATCTGCAGATCATGGTAGAGCAGGAATCTGGTTACAAATGTATAACAATAACTACCATCGTATTCAAACGCAATCAATGAGACTAGAAGTCCCTCAAAATGGTGTAAACAGCGACAACACAGCACGTCCAGTTATTGAAATTCCATTAAGTGCCTTTGAAGGATATAAAAATTCAGAAAAACATTTAATTAGTTTCAATACTCATGGTGGAACTCCACAAGTGGCAAATCGAAGAGTCTATACAGGAGATCCAATTGGAACAATTGATACCGTTACAAAAAAACATTATACCTTTGATGGTTGGTATGCAACTTATTCAAATGGTGTCTATTCAAATCCTGTAAGCGCAACAACGATTGTAGATTCAGACATGACATTACATGCTAAATGGAATCCAGTTCCTACGAGTACGATTACATTTAACGCAAATGGGGGAACCATTAATGGAGAAAGTACATTTGATGTACTAGTAGATACAGGAGAAGCAATCGATGTAAACGATATTCCAACAGCCACATACCTAGATCATACTTTTGATGGATGGTATATGGATACAGAACTCACTGAGGCATTCGATGAAACAGAAGAGATTACAGAAGATATCACCGTATACGCTGCATGGATTACAGGAAATTCTGTTGCAAGAGTCAATGGTGTTGGATATGATACTTTAGCTGAAGCCATTGCAGCTGTTCCAACAGGAACCAGTGCAAAAACAACAGTAACCATTTTAAAAGATATCACACTAACAGAGGCAGTTGAAATACCAAGTAATAAATGGGTTGAACTTGATGGTGGAAATCATACGATTTCAGGCTCTGTTAGTTTAATCACCAATAAAGGAAAATTAGATGTTATAAGCGGAACCATATCTTCAGCGGGTACAGTAACAGCCAACACGTTAATAACCAATGCTAAAAATGCTACCTTAAATATTTCGGGAGGTACCTTAGTAAATAACTGCACTGCAAATACAGCAACAGAATTCCTTGCTATTGCAAACAAAGGAACAGTAAATATATCTGGTGGTACATTGATGTCATATGGTCAAAGTGCTACCATCAATAATAGTGCAACTTTAAATATCACGGGTGGACAAATCATTGCTCACAATACAATCAAAGGTCAAGCGGTCTATATGGATGGTGGAACGACCACAATAAGTGGAGACGCTTACTTAGAAAACGTTTCTGGAGGATCAGAAGTTAGAGCAACCGTAGATAACAGTGGTGGAACTTTGATTATAACTGGTGGCACGATTGTTTCTAAGGGATATAATGCTGTTATGGTCCGAGGCGATGGAAGCACTACAAGAATTGGTGCAGACGATGGTTTAGTAGATATATCAACTCCAGTTTTGCGAGGAAAGAATTATGGATTTGAAAAGGGTCCTAATACCAATACAGCGACCATTGAAGTATATGATGGAATATTTCAGTCTATTGATCAAACTCAAGCGATTAGTACAACGAGTGTAACAAAACCAACGGATATTGATTTCAAAACAGATGGAACAATGGTGATTGAAGGCGTTACTTATCATACAGCTTATCTACTTGCGCCAAGTATCCCAATCTATTTCTTTGAAGATGAAAATGGTACTGCTAATCCAGTAGTGATTGACAATGGTTCACAAATTGGTAGTGATTTACCAACTCCAAACCCAAGAGAAGGATATTACTTTACAGGATGGTACATTAATGGAGATCCATTGCAACCTGTAACAAGTTCAACAGTAGTAATGGGAACGTTCAATGCTTATGCAATTTGGGTACAAAGCGTGAGCAACGCAACTATGGATAGTGCGATGAGTATTCAAATCAATCAAAGTGATATTATAGAATTTGAAGAAGACGACATTGAAGCAGTAAGTTACTCATCAAGTGATAACAATGTTGCTACTGTAGATGATGATGGTACAGTCCATGCCGTAGGAGTAGGAACAGCAACTATCACCATCACAGGAAATTTATCAAATGAGACTAGAACAGTAAGTGTTACAGTTACACAAATTATGCATACTGTATATTTCTATGATACGAATTACAATCCAAACGACTTAGAACATTCTACGCTTCTTGCTTCAGTTCAAGTGGTATCAGGAAGTGCGATAGGTACAAGCAATATGCCTCACCCAGGAAAAGAAAATTACGTACTGGATACCTGGTATATCGAAGGAAATAGTGCTACACCATTTACAAGTCAAACAACTGTAAGTGGAGATATCAATGTTGTTGCTCACTGGAAAGAAAAAATCTCTTATGCGACATTAACAACGACTCCAAGTCCGTTTAAAGTACTTGTAGGAGATACAGGAAATATTACTTTAACTGCGACAACAGAGGGAGATGAAATAGAAGGTTATACATTTACTTCTGAAAATGAATCCTTTGCAACCGTAAATAGCACAACTGGAGAAGTCACTGGAGAAGGAATTGGAGATACCTATATTACAGTCACAGGAAGTCTTTCTGGTGAAACCATTCAAGTACCAGTATCTGTTGATGTCCTAAAATATACAGTAACATTCAAAGATGGAAATACAGTGATAAAAACGGTTGAAGTAGAACCAGGATTAACAGTAGGAGAAGAAATGCCTGCTAACCAAACTAAAGCTGGATATATCTTTAATGGTTGGGTATTTGATGATAATAACAACTTAACTCCATTCACATCATCTACACAAGTTTATGGAGATATAGATGTCTTAGTAAACTGGAAAGAAAAGATTAGTATTGCTACTCTTCCAGCAGAACCAATCACGTTAATGATAGGAACAACTAAACAAGTTCTAGTTACTGCAACAGGGGATGGATTAGTAGAGGATTACACTCTATCTTCAAGCAATACCAACTATGTTGAAATTGATGGAAAATCGATCTTTGGTGCAGGTCTAGGAACCATTACATTAACAATAACAGGTGTGGAATCTGGAGATACAAGAACCATCACAGTAAACGTTGTAAATTCTTATAATGTTACATTTGATCCAGATAATGGGGATACAGAAACAGTGATTGCAGTAGAAGTTGGAACATCGATAGATGATTCAGGTGAGACTTTACCAACAGACCCTACAAAAACTGGTTATGTATTTGATAGGTGGTACCTATATGATGAAACAAATCAAACATTAACAACAACGCCTCTTGATACCTCAGCAGCAGTAAATAGCAATATCACATACAAAGCAAAATGGGTATCAGATACCTATAAAGTTGCGGTTTATGGAGCAACTACTAGTTACCATAAAACTCTTCAAGAAGCGTTCAATGCAGTACCAACAAGTGGAGAAGCAACTGAAGTAAAATTATTACAAGATATCATTAATCCAGCGGGGCAGACTAGATTATTATCAGGCAGAAATGTAATCCTAAACGGTGGTAATTATAAAGTACAGTGTGGTGCATCTACAAAAAAACAAATGATCTTTAATGAAAGTGGAACCCTAAGAGTCATAAGTGGAACCTATCTTTGTGATACAGATACACTTGCTGTTTTTGAAAATAACGCTGGAATGACGATGTATGTAGATGGTGGATGGATTGAAAATACATCTACATCAGCTGCAAATGCTCGAGCTGCAATATATAATAATGGTGCCGTTGAAATCACAGGTGGAACCTTAAAATCAGGTGCTCCACAACGTGGTGTCGTTCAAAATGCAGGAGGACAAGCATCCATCTTAATGTCTGGTGGTACAGTCATTCAAACAGTATCATCAACCATGGGAGCATTACATAATGGTAAATCAGGATCAAACATAACAATCACAGGAGGAACTGTAACATCGGTTGGAAATGCCATCCAAAATATCAATGGTACAACCTTAGTTGTTGGTACTCAAGATGGATCATACGATGCAACCTCACCAGTTATTCAAGGTGATTTGTATGGTATTACTTCAACAGTAAATTACTCCGTATATGATGGTATTATTAAAGGTAAATCAAGTAATCGAGCTGTAAATGATTTTTCTAAGATTACAGGAACTGAAACTGGTTCAGAAAGAGTAACAGGTACAGAGGGAAGTTATTATACATTGTATTATGAATTCCCTCAAGCATCCTATATTATTAACTTTGATGCAGGTGAAGGAAGCGTTTCTCCTACATCTTTAGAATATAATATGAATAGCCCTATTGATGGAAGTAACTTCCCAACCCCTGTTAGAGCAAATCATTATTTTAATGGTTGGTATATGGATAGCGAACTTCAAACACCATTTGCTACATTTACCCCAACGACTGGAACAAGTACAACATTATATGCAAAATGGACATTTGATTCTTCCTTAACACCAGACACACATAATGTTTTAAGCAATGCAATGCAAGAATATTTTGCAAATGTTAGCTCTTGGGTATCTACAGATGCAACAGATCCATCTAATGAACCTCCAGGAACGGTAGCACCACAAACGAAAGCCAATTATGATAATGGACATCACTTATTTAAAGATAGTATAGATCAAGTATTTACGGAGAATGGATGTTCTCCATGTGGTGAGAATAATTCCTGCAATAATCCACAAGAAGGAACCTACTGTGATCAACCAGGTGGATATGATACAGGCTTAACAGATGACTTAAATGTTTACTTCTATGAAAACGGAGAAAAAAGCCAAGATGTAGTTTCCTATATTACCTCAACAGGTGGAAAAATATACAATATGATTCCAGGGGTCACTTATTATTGGGAATCAGCTACGGACAATACGAAGTATGGTGTTGTAGAAGCAACAGGTAGTCGAAGAACACTAAAAACTTCGATTCGAAATCTTCGCGATTTAGGTGGACTTGCTGCTAGCAATAGTGATGTATCTGGTACAATTGATTATGGTAGACTCTATCGTGGAGCTCAGATAACAACTTCTCAGGGAGTTACAGATTTAACAAAATTGGGAGTCACTCGTGAAGTGGATTTAAGACAAAATGGCGATGGAACACAAACCTATAAGATGACTAATTATGATACAGGAATTAGTAGTAGTTATAATGATATAATAATAACTAATTACATCATTAATCCAGTTGCCACTACTTATATATTAAAGGCGTATCCAGAGAATTATGCAGCAGTGAAATCAGCAATGAGAGCAATCATGGAAAAAGTGGTATTTGATCATGATAGTATCTTCTTCCATTGTACAATTGGAACCGATAGAACTGGAACCATGGCTTACTTCTTAGAAGGATTATTAGGAGTCTCTGAAGAAGATCGTTTAAGAGATTATGAATTAACTTACTTCTTTGGTTTAACAAACCGCACAAGATTCCATGATACTTCTAGTTGGTCCAATACAGCTCCAAGATTCTATTCAATGTATAGATCTTATCCAACCAATCAAGATATTTATAATTATTATACACATGAATCTCATACACCAGATCCAAATGATCCAAATGATTTAACAGATGACGAGTTATTAAGAAGATTTAGACTTGAATTGATTCATTAAAAAGAAGGATTGTTAGTTATGAACAATCCTCTTTTTGTTGAAAAAAACTTGTTTTATAAAAGAAAACAAGTTTGATAAATCTGTTAATTTATTCTTACAAATTTACTACCTTTACCATTTTCATCTTGAATGATTAAATTATTCTCTTCAAATCGATATTGAAAAGTATGAGCCTCATCATTCCCATTATACAAAATATAGATTTTGTTATCGTCTATTTCATAAGTACAATCAAGTCGAGCAACTCTCATTTCATAAGAACAGGTTTTATCATGATTAAATAGATAATAATACTCATTTTCTGTATCAATCGATTTCCATCTACCTACGATACTTTGTTTACATCCTGTAGCTAAAAACAATAATAAAAAAAATAAGACCCCAAAAAAATATTTTTTCATATCTCCTCCTAAAAATATTATATATCAAACCATCAAAAAAGACAAATTTTATTCATTGAATGAATTAGAACTATGGACGATAGAAGATTTTTTCTATTTTTAAAATTGCCAAAAAACGTAAAACATAGTATAGTAAAAACAAGAAGGTGAAAAGTATGAAAATAGGTAATGACTGGGATGAAAAATTAAATATTGTTTGGAAAAGTGAAGGATTTAAAAAATTCATGGATATCATCAAAAAGGAATATGACACCAAGACTATTTATCCACCCAAAGACTATATTTTTAATGCTCTAAAATTAACGAGTTATGAAAATACAAGAGTCGTGATTGTAGGACAAGATCCCTATCACGGAGAAGGGGAAGCTCATGGTCTTTCATTCTCTGTTCAAAAAGGAATCAAAGTTCCTCCCTCTCTTCAAAATATCTATAAAGAATTAGAAAGTGACTTAGGAATTCCGCCTAGAAGTGATGGAGATTTAACAGGATGGGCTAAAGAAGGAGTTCTCCTTTTAAATGCAGTTTTAACTGTAATAAAAGATACCCCAGCATCACATCGAAAACTAGGATGGGAAAGATTAACAGACTATATTATTAAACTCTTAAATGAAAAAGAAACTCCGGTTGTATTTATATTGTGGGGAAACTTTGCTAAAGAAAAACAAAAACTGATTACTAGTCCTAGGCACCTAGTAATAACATCTCCTCATCCATCTCCATTTTCGGCTAGATATGGTTTCTTTGGTAGTAAACCATTTTCAAGAACTAATGAATTCTTAAAAAAGAATGGTTTAAAAGAAATTAACTGGGCAAGAAAAGAATAATACTTTTCTTTTTTTATTGTATAGCAAGATTACAATCGCTGTAACTATCCGCTGACAGATTAGATAAAATCGTTATAACTGATTATGGATGGATAAAAGATAAAAAAAAGAGATTTTAGATATAGAATCTCTAAATATCAAAAATCGTGTGATAAACCCGTTAGTAAGAAGGGTAAGACTCTTCTAATCACAATTAGAATCAAGCATGTCTTTACCAATAAAAACTTCTTTTTCATTCTTACAAGAAGCATAATAGTAAGTCGTATCTTCTATTTGATAAGCAAAGATGTATGCTTTGTCAGTCTCTTTAAAAGGCTTTGCAGCAGAATGATAAATGCAAGAAAGCATACAATTGGATTTTGGTAAAAACTCTTTGATAGAAACAATATTACCATTACTCTCCATCTTAGGGTCTTTTTCTTCTGAATAAACTTTTCTTCCTTCTTTTTCTAAAACAAAGAAGTAACCATTCTTAGTTGGTGTAAAAAAGAAGAGAAAGTAAATTCCAAGACCGATAATAAGGAATGCACAGGCTCCTAATAGTATATATTTTTTCATAGAATATCCTCCTAATGTAAGTATATAAAAAATAGGATAGAGAAGTCAAGGATGACTCAAAATTTCTTTTCTAACGAAGTATTAAATATAAAAAAAGACAAAGCCAACTGATTGGTTTTGTGTTCTTCACTCAAGTATGTAGAATACTAACTCTGTTTTTTTGCTCTTGTTAAAATAACCTGTTCTAAAATATCATTCTTAACTTCAGTTATTATATTTTCTTTCAATTTATGGTATTCTTCTTCTTTTTCTGTAGCTATTTTTTTTCTTTCTTCTAATGAATGAATGATTTTTCCATTGATATAACATCCATTAAAGTATCCTTTTTTTATCATATGCGCGAGCAAAATTCTTTCTTCGGAATTTAATGGGAAATCATCTGGATGATAGGTAATATTTAATTTAGTACCAGCTAAGTTACACTCGTTAAACAAAGTCTCATGGTTGACAATACTATGGGCATCAAGAGTAAAGGGACTTAAATCAATATTTTCGAGTGAAACTCGAATAAGCTCTTGACATGATTCTCGTTCATCTAAACTAGCAACTTTAATTCCTGTGTTTCCTAAATTGCTATCTTCAATAGCATAAAAAAATGATATATCTAGATAGGATAAATCCACACCATAAAAATTAACTCCACTAATAAAATACTCATCCTCTAAAAACCATTCTGTAAAAGATTTTGAAAAATCAATTCGCGCATTTGTATTGCTATAATCAACATAATAAGGTTTTAATTGTTCATTACTCTCAATCTTTTTAACAATTTCTGTATAGACACGATAAGCATCCTCATCAAAATCCATATCTTTAAAAGCTTGCTCTGCGGTAGCTTTGCCACTTTCACTCAACAGTAACCACGAAACCTGATCAAAACAAACATCGCTTAAATCAATTTTTTTTAAAAAACTTCCAGACCAAACGGGTAATTTAAAAAATCCTTTTGTTTCTTTATTATAAACAATCGTTTCAAATAATAATTCGTTTAACAATTCTTGATTTATATGAACTTTTTGACCATCTGGAACAATATTCAATTGATATGCAATAGTTTTCCTTAATTCATCTCTTCCATTCCTATTTAATATCATAAAAGCAACCTCCAAAAGTACTATTATAGTAAGGTATCTTGTGTTTTTTGTCAATTCCTATTTAAATAAATATTTATTCAATAAAAAATAAAGGAGATGTCTTGTTGAAGTCTAATAAAAGACAATAATCAAGATAATTCAAGGGTTACTGTATTTATAGATAGCGTACAGAAAAAAAGTGTTTGACAATAAGAACTCTCCGTGTTAGAATTTAAATGCCTGAAAAAGGCACAAGTGGGAGGGAAGAAGAAGCGGACTTGCCTAATCACCACTTACACGTTAAAAACAAATCATACTTGAAAGGAGTTGAGTTTTCGTGGCAAAAGAAGTCGTTAAGAAAGTAAAATTGCAAATTCCTGCTGGAAAAGCAAATCCTGCTCCACCAGTTGGTACAGTTTTAGGACCTGCAGGTATCAATATCCAAGATTTCTGTCAAAAGTTCAATGATGCAACAAAAGACAAAATGGGGGATGTTGTTCCATGCGAAATTTCTATTTATGATGATAGAACATTTGATTTTGTTCTTAAAACTCCACCTGCTGCATTCTTACTAAAGAAGGCTGCTAAATTACAAAAAGCAGGTAAGAAGGGTGCTAATGAGGTCGTTGCAACCATTACTCAAGATCAACTAAGAGAGATTGCAGAAACAAAATTACCAGATTTAAATGCATATACAGTAGAAGACGCAATGAAAATCATTGAAGGAACTGCTCGTAATATGGGAATTGCTGTAAAAGGCCTAAATGATAAAGAAATGGCTGAACAAGCAAAAGAAGCTCAAAAAGAAGAAGCTGAAAGAGCGAAGAGAGAAGAAGAATTAGCTGAAATGGAAGCAGAGGTAGCTGAAGAAACTTCTGCAGAAGTAGAAGTAATTGGTAAAAATAAAGACGAAGAATCTGAAGAATAATAGAATTGAAAATAGTCCGCTAATAAACCACAGTTAGGAGGTTATTTGATGAAAAAATTTGGTCGTAAATATGTGGAAGCTGCTAAGCTTGTTGATAAAAATAAAGCTTACAGTGCATTAGAAGCTTGTGAACTTGCTAAAAAAACTTCTACTACGAAGTTTGAAAGCGCAATTGACTTTGCAATTAAATTAAATGTTGACCCTAAGAAAGTAGATCAACAATTACGTGGTTCATTTGTACTTCCAAATGGTACAGGAAAAACCAAAAGAATTTTAGTAATTGCCAAAGGAACTGCTGCTGAAGAAGCAAAGAAGGCTGGTGCAGCATATGTTGGAGAACAAGATATGATTGATAAGATTGCTAATGAAGGTTGGTTTGATTTTGATGTTATCGTGGCAACTCCAGACATGATGCCTGCCTTAGGTAAGATTGGTAAGATTTTAGGACCTAAAGGCTTAATGCCAAACCCTAAAACAAATACCGTTACACCTAACCCAGTCAAAGCAATTGAAGATATCAACAAAGGTATGATTGAATTCCGTACAGATTCATACGGAAATATTCATGGTATACTTGGTAAGTCTTCTTTTGAGGCAAAAGCTTTAAAAGAAAACTTAGAGTATGTAGTAAATACTTTAAAGAAGATGAAACCAACTTCAGTAAAAGGACAATTTATTACAAACATAAGTGTATCATCTACAATGGGACCTGGAATTAAAGTAGATCAAAATTCTTTTGACAATTAATTCAAGGTAGTATATAATAATGTTGCAAAAAAAGCAAAAAACCTAAAGACAGCAAGGGGGAAACCTTAATCATCTTGCCGAGGGGTGTGCTTATCTTTTTAAGCTCGCCTAAAATGGATGAGCTTTTTTTGATAAATTAAGCAAAGGAGGAAATTTGGATGGCTAGCGCAAAAATTCTTGAAGCAAAAAAAGGCATTGTGAAAGAAATTGAGAATAGTATCAATGATAGTGAATCAGTAGTACTTTTCCAATATCAAGGTTTAACAGTGGCTGATTTAAGCGAATTAAGAAAAAAATTAAAAGAAACAGATGCTACAGTAAAAGTTTACAAAAATACTCTATTAAAAAGAGCTCTTGATGAACTAAATCTAAGTTTCGATGGATTCTTGGAAGGTCCAAATGCCATTTTATTTGGTAAGAACCTACTAGAACCTATCAAAGTATTAGCAGACTTTGCAAAAGGTCATGATAAACTTGAAATTAGAGTTGGTATTATCAATGGTTCCGTAGCAGATTTAGCTACAATTAAAGAATATGCATCCATACCATCAAGAGAAGGATTGCTTACAATGCTTGCTTCTGGTATGATTGAACATGTTCGTAATTTATCAATTGCATTAAATTTATATGCAGAGGAAAAAGAAAATTAGAAAGGAATGATTTAGATGGCTAAAATTACAAAAGAAGATTTTATTGCTTCATTAAAAGAAATGACTTTACTTGAAATTAAAGAATGGGTAGACGCTATGAAAGAAGAATTTGGTGTAGACCCAAGTGCTGTTGCTGTTGCTGCTGCTCCAGCTGCTGGAGCAGCTGCAGAAGAAAACGCTGCTAAAACTGTAGTATTAAAGAGTGCTGGAGGAAACAAAATTGCTGTAATTAAACTATTAAAGGAAATTACAGGATTAGGACTAGTAGATGCTAAAGCATTAGCTGATAATGGTGGAAACGTAAAAGAAAATGTTCCAGCAGAAGAAGCAAACCAAATTAAGGCTCAACTAGAAGAAGCTGGCGCTGAAGTAGAACTTGCTTAATTTTAAAAAAATGACCTTCGGGTCTTTTTTTTGTTGTAACAAATATAAAAATTCGATATAATGTTGAATAGAAAAGAGGAATAAATGTGAAAAACAAAATATGGACAATTGTAAAAATTTTAATTGTGACAATAGTAGCAATATGGATAATCTTTTTTGTGGTAGATTATTTTAGAGCAAGAGATGGAAAAAAACCAATGATATGCTTAAAAGAAGAAAACATTCCGACAAACAACAATACGACATATTACCGTTGTACAAGTTTTGGGTATAAATATTATGAGTATACAGAGCAAGGAAAAACTACTTATGGCTTTGGAGCATTTTTCTTAAAAAATGATATTGAAAAAGAACTAGGGGATTAAAGATGATTAAAAATAATCACGGATGGGGATTAAAAGAGATGCTGTTTTTCGCAGCGATTATCTTTTTCTTCGTGATACTGGCAGTTGTGGTTGCAAATAATTTGTATGAAGGATTACCTTCAAACCCACTCTCAGAGTCTCAAACAAAAAAAGAAAAAAGCTATCAAGACATTGAAAATTCTTTAAGAAATGCTGCAAAAAAATATGTCATTAAAACAAGAGAAACATCAGACATCATCATATCAGATGAACTGATTAGTAGTCAGTTCATCACTATAGATGAACTAACTTTAAAAGGAGATACTTGCTCAGGGTATGTAATAACCGGGAATAATTATGCAACCTATATCACTTGCAATAATTATGAAACACAAGGATACTAATATGAAATCTTCTAGCATAACAAAAATGCACACACTAAGCATTATGTGGGGATTATTATTAATAATTATAATAGTGGGTTTAACGGGAATAGGTTTTGTTTATAAAGAAAAATCGAAAGTTTATAAAGAACTAGAAAACACGCTCAAAGAAAAAGCACTGAATTATGTTGAAAAAAATGCAATGTATAATGGTAGTGATTTAAAAATTACAGAAGATGATTTAATAAAAGAGAATATGATAGAATCATTAAAAATAAATGATTCCGAATGCCAAGGCTATGTTTTAGTAAAAAAAATTCGCGAGCATTTCGAATATGAACCTTATATCAAATGTGAAAAATATACAACAAAAGGATATGACAAGAATTAAAGTCATATTCGTTTTATTACAGATGTGTTTTTTTGACTTATATGATATAATAAACTTTAGAAAGTAGGAGTATTGAAATGATAAGAAAGGTAATATATGAAGTGTTTAAATACAAAATGTAACGCAAATGAAATTGAAAAAGATGATAATTTCTGTTATCTATGTGGTCATTGGACAGCTAAGGGCTACACTTTTATGAAAGAAAAACAAAACTACGACATAATTCAAAAAGGAAATGTGGCAAAGCAGAACAGTCATCTAGTAATATTAGTATGCTTACTGAGTTTGCTTTTTGGAATACTTACATTAGTTTTTTTGAGTGGAAGGCAGGATTTATTTAGAGTGGTTTCATACATAAAAAAACAAGCCTTTAGCCATTTATATGGATATCAGACAACTCTTATCAATACTAATACGCAGTACTCAAACATTCGTGTTCAAAATTATGATGAAGCGATTTCCTTAATTAAAAATGATTTTTCAGTTCAAAACTATAACTGCTTTAATTCATATAATGTTCAATTTATAGAAAATACCATTGAAAAAGACTATGATATTCCGGCAATTTCTTTTTGTGATATGTCCATAGAGGAAAGTGAAAAAATCAAGCAGGTTATAGATAAGATGTATCACCTATTTCCAAATATCAAAGGAGCATTAACAAATATTACGATAACAAATACAGAAAAAAAATCAGAATATATCGCAAGATTTCAACCCATGTACCAGTTTGTAAATGTGGATAAAGATATTAATAACTATAACCGAGTCAATAAAACCCAGATTTTGTTGAACAGTTACTATTTTCTAAATAAAAATATGTTAACAAAAAATATTGAAGAAGTAACAGGAGAAAATTGGTATGTAAAAGATGCCACATGGGAATCCACAATTGCTCATGAAATGGGGCATTATATTTCCTTTTTAACCTTATTAAAAAAGTACTCTCTTGAAGAGATAACCTTTGTAACAAAGGATAACTATAAATTAATTGATGCTATTGTGAATGAGTTTAATGAAGGAACTTACTCTAAGGAACTAGTTCTAGAAGCACTAAATAATTATCAAAATAAGTATCAAGTTCAAATAGATGAAGAAAACTTTGCTAATTCAATTTCGTTGTATGCAGGATTCAAAAATCAAAAAAATGAGATTGTTTACGATGAAACAATTGCCGAAGCAATTCATGATTATTACTTGCATGAAGATGCAATTTGTCCAGCAAGCAAAGAAATTATAGAAATATTAAAAACAAGGCTATAGGTGTATGATATGAAAAAATGCTTAAATTGCAATTGGGATGTTCGAGATACAGATTCATTTTGTCGTAATTGTGGATGTCCCTTGCAAAATAATAAGAAATATATATTGATAAGCGTGCTTATTGTTTTAGTTATAATAGCAATATTTTTAACTATTGCATTACTAATAGCATCATATTTTATTTTTACAAAGGAGTTGTAGTATGAAAAATAATCAAACAAAACAAGTTTATAATGAAAGTATTGAAGAAATTTTCAAAAGATTAGAAACAAAAAAAGAAGGACTTAGTGAAGAAGAAGCTCAAAAAAGACTAGAGCGAGACGGCGAAAATAAATTAGCGGAAAAAAAGAAAAAATCCAATTTAGTATTATTTTTAAGTCAATTTAAAGACTTTATGATTTTGCTATTAATCTTTGCTTCTCTTTTTTCAGCAGGGATTTCCTATGTCCGTAATGAGTCATATGTAGATTCAATTATCATAATTGTAATTGTTTTTATCAATGCGATTTTAAGTTTTATCCAAGAAAAGAAAGCAGATGCTGCTATTGAAGAATTAAATAAGATGTTTGTGACTAATAATTATGTTATACGAAGTGGAGCAAAACAAAGTATTGATGTACGTAAAATAGTAGTAGGAGATATTATTGAACTAGAAGCAGGAGATTATGTTGCAGCAGATGCAAGAATTATCCAATCAGATAGTTTAGCAATAAATGAATCTACTTTAACAGGAGAATCCAAAGCAATAAAAAAAGACTCAGAAGTTATTAATGAGGAACGTGAATTATATGAAAGAAAAAATATGGTTTTTTCAGGTTGCAATGTTGTAAATGGACATGCCCTAGTAGTTGTAACTGGAACAGCTATGAATACTGAACTTGGTAAAATAGCTAATAGTTTAACGAATAAAAAAAGTGACTTAACTCCCCTACAAAAAAAAGTAAATCAGGTAAGCAAAGTTCTTACTTATGTGATATTAGGAATTATTGTTTTAATGATGGCTTTAGGTTTATATATGAAACAGGATTTTTTTGATGTACTTATGTTATCCATTTCACTTGCAGTTGCAGCAATACCAGAAGGGATGTCTTCTGTTATTACCATCATTCTATCATTAGGGATGAGTGCAATGGCCAAAAGAAATGTAATCATTCGTAAAATTGCTTCGGTAGAAACTCTTGGCTCAACAGATATCATTTGTTCAGATAAAACTGGTACAATTACGCAAAACAAAATGCTTGTAAAAAGTATTTTTATGAACGATAAACTATATTCAGAAACTGACCATATAGAAAATTCTGAGCTACTACAAATGTGTGCTTCAGTGAATCATAATATTACCAAAAATGATAACAATTATATCGGGGATGAAACCGAAATAGCAATATATAAATATCTAGAAGATCAAAACTATCCTCTTACAAACTCATATAAAAGATTAAAAGAATATCCTTTTGATTCGGATAGGAAAATGATGACAACAATTAACCTTGTAGAAGATAAAGAAATCGCTTTTACGAAAGGAAGTTTAGATTCCGTTATAAACCATTGTAAATATTATTGTTTAAATAATAAAATTTTACCTATTACAGAAGAGTATAGGAAAAAAATATTTGAAATAGAAAAAGAACAATCAGAAAAATCTTTAAGAGTCCTTGCTTTTGCATATAAAAAAACTGACTTAGAAAATGTTGAAAATGACATGATATTTATTGGATTAATTGGAATGATGGATCCACCAAGGGATAGTGTATCAAATGCTATTATGGTATGCCAAAAGTTTGGGATTAGACCTATTATGATTACAGGGGATAGCATTAATACTGCTCGAGCAATTGGAAAGCAAGTGGGAATTATCGATACAGATGATAAAGCAATAGAAGGAAAATTAGTTGAAAAAATGACTGACGATGAACTATTAGAAGCAGTAAATTATTATCAAGTTTATGCAAGGATATCTCCTAATAGTAAACTTCGAATTGTAGAAGCCTTGCAAAGTCAAGGAAATGTAGTTGCAATGACAGGCGATGGGGTGAATGATGCTCCAGCTATTCAAAAAGCTGACATAGGAATAGGTATGGGAGTGACAGGAACTGAAGTAGTAAAAAAAGTTGCAGATTGTATATTAGTAGATGACAGCTTTGCAACCATTGTTGATGGAGTTGAAGAGGGGAGAAGAATTACTTCAAATATTAAAAAAGTAATTCTATATTTACTAGCCGGAAATATAGTAGAGGTAATTTTGGTTTTTGTATCAATGATATTAAATATGGAGATGTTTACAACGCTTCAATTATTGTGGATTAATCTTGTTACAGATTCTATTCCTGCCATTATGCTCGCTTTTGAAAAATCAGATAAGAAAACAATCGAAAATTCAGTAGCTTACCAAGGAAATCAAAGCTTTTTTACTCCATTTTTAACAGCTAAATTAGTTATAAGTGCCTTGTTTAAATCATCGATTATGCTTGCCTTATTCATTTATTATGCAACAGCCCGTGATGTAGGCGTTGCAGGATCTCTTATGTTCATTTTCTTAGTGGCTAACGAATTGTTATACTCATTCTCTTGCCGAAACCTATACCATTCGGTTATTAATAAATATATTTTTGAAAACAAACGACTATCGATTGGTGTGGGGATTATAATACTGATTCAGACGCTAATATTAACAACAAAGTTATCACATTTCTTTATAGTAGATGGAATAATGCTTTTAGATATCTTGATTATACTTAGCATCTGTTTTATAACTTTTTTAGTGGGAGAATTTGTAAAACCACTATACTCTTTAATATTTAAAGATTATAAGGAGGTAAAAAAACATGAACAATAATAATATGACAACGTTTATTATAATAATGGGGATATTTATTATTGGGGTCTTTACAGCAGTTCTTGGCATAAATATGCTACCTAACTATGAAAGTAATTCTTATTATGGGAAAGTAGAAAATGAGATGACAGCAAAGATAGAATCATTTAATGTGATAGATGGCTTTATTCAAATGCATACGTCTGGCAACGCAACAGCCTATTGTATAAAAACAACACGGACAACACCTAGTTCTGAAAATATGTGCTGGAAAGAATTGAAGAATGGAAACACAAAGTTTTCAGCATACGAAAATAAAAAATACTACATTTGGCTTAAGGATGAAAATGGAAACATAAGCAGTCCTAAAAATTTACTTTTCAAAAAAGGAGTAATTTATGAATGATCAAAATGAAAATCTTACACAAGTCAGAAATAGTGTTGGAATGGGTTTGGGAATAGGCAAAACAATTCCTTATGCTCTAAAAACGCAAGATAATAGAGTTTATAGAGTGACAGGTTTTAGCCAAATAAAAGACATTGTGGAATGTGGCTATGTAAGACCAAAAGGTTATGGAGTACGTCAAAAAAAAGTTGGTAATGTAGTATATTGGTCTATGGGCAATTCCAACCTTTATTACATCGACAAAAGACCAGTCTTAGAGGCACCAATTGAAAAAGTAAAGCCTAATCAAATTGGAGCAATTTATATAGAAGATTTAAGCGCTATATGGATATATGATGAGAAAGAAGGATACTACAAGAACTGTCTAGACTATTATAAGCAATTATATTATTCAACTCATTTAGAAGATAGAAATATTATTAGAAGATAGAATCTTTTAGTTTACGTAAAGGAACTAAAAAAAATTTAAAGTTTAAAAAAAAATATTGGCAGATAAAAAAAAATGTGATATATTGATTATGCTACAGGAGGTTATATATGTAAGGATCAGTGAAATCTTACATAGAAACTGATTGGGGGCATGATATAGGGAA
>JAFUYX010000070.1 GCA_017476885.1 Bacilli bacterium
TTATATGCATCAATACACTCTTCTTTTTCTTTTTGAAAAGGAATGATAAAATCAGGATTATTCTTTTCTATTAACTGAGATTCTATCATCGTTTGTTGTCCACAGTAACTACAAAAAGTCACTGCTGTTTCATCAAATGATAGGAGTTCTCCTCCACAACTGGTACATTTATATAGTTTTCCTTCTTCTCTTGCTGCTTTCGCATCTCTTGTAAACTCTTCTGGTTTTATAGTATTCCTACAAAATTCACAGAATAACATTTGGGTGCTTGGTTTAAATTTTAGGTTTGCACCACAACTCGGACATTTAATCATACTTCCACCACTCTATCTATTAACATTATATCAGATAATTACAAAAAAAGACAGATTCTATTCTGCCTTTATAATTACATGTCGATTTGGTTCTTCTCCTTCGCTGATAGTAGATACTCCTTTAAAGTTTGTTAATTTATTATGGATTACTCTTCTTTCAAAGGAATTCATATTTTCAAGAGCTGCATCTACTTTAGTGGCTCTTACTTCTTTTGCCGTTTTTATCGCTAGTCTTTCTAAGTAAGCAATTCTTTTTTCTTTGTAGTTCTCCACATCTAGAACAACCTTTGGAGTAACTCCCCACTCTAAATTGATACGAGCTCTAACTAAAGTTTCTAACGCTTTTAATGTTTTTCCATTTTTTCCAATTAAGATAGGATTGTTGTTGGAATACATCGTTAATTCATAGGTTTCTTCTCTCATTGACGTTTCAAATTGAACTTCTAATCCCATATTTTGTATTACTTCAGTTAAGTATTTCTTGATTTCTTCCATTAATTCTTTGGAAGAGATTGCAGTTACTTTAAATATTGTTTTCTTAATAATTTTACCAGTTGTGATTTCTTCTTTTTTATAAATAATACTTTCTGTTCCTAACTGATTTTTTGCTTCTTCTAAAGCTTCAATTAAAGTTTTTCCTTCTGCTACTACGGCCATTTTACTTCACTTCTTTCTTTTTCTTAATGTTCCCTTTTTTTCTTTCTTTAGTATCGATGGTTTTTGAGGATTTTTTTTCATCGTTTGCTAATATTCTTTTTACCATATAATTTTGGAATACAGCAAAGGCATTGACTACGATCCAATAAAGAGCAATGGCGGTTGGAAGTGAGAATGAAGCAATCGAAATAGATACAATCATAAAAATCATCATGGTATTCATTTGTTGCATCATTTCATTGTTTTGATTTGATTTCATCGTATTCTTAAATGAGAAATACGTAGTTGCAACAATTAAGAAGATTAATCCTATATAGATATATTCACCTTGGCTAAGTCCTTTCCATGGTGTCATACCTAGATTCATACCAAATAAGTTTCCTTCAAAAATAGCAGGGACTTCATTGATAGCAGATAAGAAAGCAAAGAAGATTGGAATTTGGATTAAAGCTCCCAGACATCCTGCGACAGGATTTATTTTGTATTTTTGATAAATCATCATCGTTTCTTGACTTTTTGCCATCATGGATTCAGAATCTGTTTTTCCAGCATATTTTTTCTCGATTCTCATAATTTCTGGTTGTGCTTTTTGCATACTGGTAGATTGTCTCATCGATTTCACTGTCAATGGTAATAAAATGAATCGGATGAGTAATCCAACAAGCATGACTGAGATTCCTGCATTTCCTAATAATCTTCCTAGTTGAATAATAATCCATGCTAGTGGTCTTACTAATAATGCTTCCCATAACCCATTATATTCGTTTGTGGATAAGTTAAATTCTTCACAAGTTGGTAGTTCTTCTACACTCTTCTTCATTTGATCCTTGTGTTCTAAATAAATATTATATAATTCTGAATCTTTAGATGGTTGACATAAAATATCTTTTCGAACACTTTGACCTGTTGTTTCATTTATTAAAATTTGGCCTTTCTCATCTTTTAGATAATCATCACTTCCACATCCACTTGTTAGTAAAATGACACCAACTAAGATGAATGCCATGAATTTTTTTCTATTTTTCATAGTCTCTCCTTTTCTTCATTAAATTATGAAAACTTGTTCTCATTTCTTGAAAAGAAATATTTTTCACGTTCTCTTTCATTATTATAATATAATCTTCGTTTTGAGACAATTCTTTTTTGTATTCATCTAGGATTTGTCTCATTCTTCTTTTCAATAGATTTCGATTCACCGCATTTCCTAATTTTTTTGATACGGCAATACCAAAATGTGGATAACTATATTTTCCTTTCCTTATATATATAGTATATTCTTTGTTTTTTAAATATTTTGTATGTCCTATGATTTCAGAAAACTCATGATGTGTTTTAATCATTTCTTTCTTTTTCATGATGGTCTCCTTTCTATTGTCAAAAAAAAGCCAGTGTAAAAAAAGGATTTTTTATGCACATAGAGTCTTACGACCTTTTTTTCTTCTTCTTTTTAAAACATTTGATTTTTTACGAGAAAAGAATCCGTGTTTTTTTGATCTTTTTCTTTTGTTTGGTTGATATGTTCCTATCATGGTAATCCCTCCTTTTTCTAAAAGCCATCTTATTATAATATTAAAAAACTAGAAAAGTCAACTAAACTCTTTTTATTTTAATGAATTCTTTCTCTTTTCTTTTCGTTGTGGATAACTTTTGAGGATTATTCGAACGATTTTGATAGTATTTTTTTTAAAGTGAATTCTTATTCACAATTTTATTTTTTATTTTTCTTTTATTTTTCGACATTTTCTCATACTTATTCACATATTCACAGGATGTTGATAACTTTTATACACTTATACACTAGTATTGTGAATTTGTTTATGAATAAAATGTGAATAATGTGGATAACTCGATTCTTCCCTTTGCTTATCGGACTTTTTAAGTGGATAAGATGTGAATTGTTATGAACATGAAAATTTCCTCTTGTACCAAGAATCAAAAAGGGTTACAATATGGCTTAGAAATGTGTTGAAGCGGGGTGGTTTAATGGATGAAAAAGATCTTTGGCAATCAGTATTAAACGAAATTTATCCAGAAGTCAACTCCGCTTCTTATCATGCTTGGTTTAACGATTTAAAGCTTATTAAAATTAAGGAAAATAAAGTTTATATTCAAGTCCCGATGGAAATTCATAAGAGAATTTTAACTCAGAATTATTATAATTTAATTGATGATGCTTTCTATAAATTAACAAATCGAAATTATGAATTTGAATTTCTTTTAAAAGATGAAATTCATGAAACTATTTCTATTGATGCTCATGAAAATGTGGATAATGTGGATAACTTTATAAAAGAAGTGAATCTTCCTTCGAAAAAAGAAGAGGCTGTTTCCTTTGAAGAATGGAATTCTAATTTGATTCCTTCCTTAAATTTTGATAACTATATTGTTGGAGATAGTAATCGACTTGCTAAAACCGCGGGAATGATTGTGGCTGAACAACCTGGAAAAGTGCATAACCCTTTGTTTATTTATGGAAAAAGTGGGCTTGGAAAAACTCATTTGATGCATGCGATTGGTAACTATATTGTTGAACACTCTAAAAAAAGAGTATTATATACCACTAGTGAGATGTTTAAAGATGATTATATTAACATTATCAACAGTGAAAATTCCAATAATATTCAGGAGGCTGCAAATTTTAAAAGAAA
>JAFUYX010000071.1 GCA_017476885.1 Bacilli bacterium
TCCGTTTAAAGCCTATCAGAGATTATAGGCCTTAAATGAAAGAATAATATTATTCTTATTCTTTCTTTTTTACAACGCATTATGCTCCAGGATTTTGTCTTGCCATTACGGTTACAGGTAATGTAAGTGATTTAGCAGCTGTATCAATATCTGTAGCGTTTTGTGTATCTTCATCTACAGCTTCCCATTTTACTTCCAATGGGATTGTAACTTTCATAGCATCAGTTCCAGCAGCGTATGGAATTGTTCCTGTTAATGATGAACCACTAGCTGCTTTAGCAGTTAACTTTGTATTGTTAACAGTTGTAGCAAAATCTCCAAAAGAAATTTCATAAGCAACATCTACTTCAGAGCCAGATGCATCTAAAACGATGTTAACAGTTCCTGTATCACCAGGAGCAATTTTATTATTTTTTCCTACTGTGCTAGTTCCCCAGTCAATTGAATCAATTGTGAATGTATTGTTTGCAACTATGTCAGTATCTCCAACTTTAACTACCCATGCAGCAGTATTGATTGTTGATTCTCCAGTTGCGCTTGATTTATAGATTGCATAAGTAGTGAAACTTACTGTAATAAGTAATAATAAAACTGCAACGACTAATAATTTTTTGTTTCCCTTCATTTCTACACCTCCTTTACTCCTTAACTTCTTTGTAAAAAAGCGGTCTTAAGATTTCAATACACGTCTCTTTGCCTACTCTCTACAATAAAAATTTTAGCATATTTTTCGACAAGATTCAACTTCTTTTTCAAAAAAAATACCTTATAGGTATTTACTTGTGATAAGTTTCATGATTTAAAATTTTAAATGCACGATAGATTTGCTCTAGTAACATTCCTCTAAATAAACCATGAGGAAATGTCAAGTCAGAAAATGACAAGGCAAAGTTTGATTTTTTCTTGATTTCTTCTGGAATTCCCAGACTACTTCCAATGATGAAGGTAATATTTGGATAACGGACAAAAGTTTTTTCTAATTTGCTTGCAAACTCTTCACTGGTTAGTTTTTTTCCTTCAATTTCCAAAGTAATGATGTAATCTTTTGTGGATAAGTACTTTTCTAAATGCTCTTTTTCTAGATTTAGGGTGGATTCATCTTTCACTTCTATAATCTCTAATTTATGATATTTTTGAATTCTTTTTTGATAATCGGCATTTAGTTTTTGTAAATACTCTTCTTTGATTTTACCCACGCACAAGATTTTTATCATTGCATACCTCCGTAATTTCGTTTTGTTTTGCACATACAACGTTGTTAAAGTCCACTTCATATTCTTTCATGGTCAACGTAAACATTTCTAGGGCTTTTTGTTCGGTGTTATTGGTTCTGGATAAGTGCATTAATACTACTTTTTTGGTTTTTTCCCCAATGAGTTTTGTCATGTAAAAACTAGAATCTTTGTTAGATAAATGTCCTAATGAACCTAGTATTCTTTGCTGTAAGTATTTTGGATAGGGACCGTTCATAAGCATCTCTATATCGTGATTGCTCTCCATTAGATAGTAGGTGTGATTTTTTAGTTTGCTAAAGTATTTTCGATTCACATATCCTGTATCTGTGATATAGACTAGGGATTCTTTTTCTCCTTTGAGGATAAAATTTCTGGAGTCACTAGCATCATGAGAGGAATGAATCGCTTCTATTTTGACAGTTCCAATTTGAATTTCTTCATCATAGATGACCACGTTTTCATAGGTACTTAAGAATTCTAAATCGTAAAACATTTTTTCTGTTACATAGACTTTGGGATGATCTTTTTTTAAGAATACTTTTAGAGCCGAGACATGGTCATCATGGGTATGACTAATTAAAATTGCATCGATGGAAGATGATTCGACTGCTATTTCATTTAATTTTTCTCTGATGTATTTGGCGTTTTTCCCAAGGTCAATTAATAGATTTATGCCATCTAGAGAAACAAAAGAAGAGTTGCCCTCCGAACCAGAGGCTAGGACAACACTTCTCATCTAAATAGACTCCATGGATTATACCAAGTTCGACTCGAATAAGAAGAGCCTACTGCAAATCCAAAGTGTAAATGTGTTCCTGTTGAAGAACCTGAACTTCCCATGGAAGCAATGAGTTGACCTTGAGAAACTTGTTGACCCACTGAAACTTTCACGTCCTGAGTAATATGGGCATAAATGGTATAGTAATTATTCTCGTGTTGAATTACGATAAAGTTTCCATATCCCATTCCACAATTACTTCCTAAGTATCCATAGTTTGCACAACTAGAATTGACTTCAATTACCGTTCCGCCACGTGAAGCATAAATTGGTGAACCAAATCCGGTTCCTGAAATATCGATTGCATTGTGGAAAGATCCCCATCGATATTCGTAGTCCGTAGTAATGACATATGGTGTTTTGGTTGGCCATATCCAGTTGAGACCCGTATTATAATATCCCCCTGTAGACTTACTTCCAAATCCTACTTTGTAAGATGGTCCTACCGACGTTACTTCTGGAATGGATTCACGAATGGTTACCGAATTAATCAAGTTTGTTTCCTGGGAACGTTCTCCATTGATAACTCTTAATTCTTGAGTTGTCCGAACAAGTCCTGTTACTCCTGTTTGGGTAATTTTCTTTTCTCCACTTTTTAGAGTGTTATCCGTAACGGTTTGCTTTTGATAGGCTTGTTCTACATCTTCTGTCATGCGAACCTCTTCATATAGATTTAAGACAGGATTAATGACCGCATTTGACAAACTATCCCCTATGGCTAAAACCGCATTTTCTGTTTTGTATTTAGGATTAGCGATTAATAGTTCTCGAACATTTAATTTACTTTCTTCTGCAATAGAGGCAAGAGTATCTCCTTGTTTTACCGTGTAGGTGTTTTGAGGAGTGGTAGTGCCATATAATAGATATTGTGTTAATTCTGAAGCATCTGTAAATATCTTACTTTTTACAGAAATAAATGCTTTTTTAATAGTAATCCCTTCTGCAAATTCCATATGCTTGATAAAAGAACCTACCGTTTTAATCTCTTCTTGTGTATTGGTAATGTATTTTTGATAGTCTGCTTCATCTACAAACGTAGTAATAAATTTGTATTCCGCATCTTTAAATATTTGTTCATCAACTACAGCAATGGAGGTTACTTTTTCAGTAGCATTTTCACTAGCTGGTCTTGTTATGGTGATTAAATATCCTTCGATGGTGAAATCTCCTTTTTCTTGAATCTTTTTATAGATGTTTTCTGCATTTTCTACGCTTTCATCGTAGGTTACATATTCTTCGATGTCAAATCCGTTTGGAGGATAGACTTGATTTACTTTATATTCTGATTTGATGTCTTGCTGTTCTTCATTGATGAGATTTAATAAATTTTCTTTGTTGTCAACAAGTCCTATTTTCGTTCCATCTAGGTAGACTTGATAGACATTTTGAGGACTCATATTTTTTTTGGGAAATCCAATCAGAATCATAAGAATACTCATAAGAATTCCTGTCATAATGATTATTGTTTTTTCTTTTGTTTTCATGATTACTCCTTTTTATCCTTCTTCTATGCTGGTGTAGGCTTTAAAGCAGGATTTGTTTAATTCAAATAATAATTGGAA
>JAFUYX010000072.1 GCA_017476885.1 Bacilli bacterium
AAAGAAAAAATTGAAAAAGTATGTAAAGAAATCCTTCATGCTGGAAAAGTAGAATATGAACCTATAGCCGAAAAGAAAATTCGTGAATCCCAAGAAGAATTTGGAGAACTCCCAATCTGTATTGCCAAAACTCAATATTCATTGAGTGATGATAAGAATAAGTTAGGGGACCCAAGGGATTATACCATGACTGTCAAAGACATTCGTATTTACAATGGTGCAGGATTTATAACAGTATACCTAGGAAATATTATGACGATGCCAGGACTATCAAAAGAACCTGCTGCCACTAAAATTGATGTGGATAACGACACCATTCTTAATATCTTCTAACAAAACAAAAAGAAAGCAATAAAAATGCTTTCTTTTCAATTACAAATTCATTATAGCAAAAAACGTTGTATATTACAAGGCTTGAAATAAAAGGGATAGATTTATATAATGAGAATGATTTTTGAGGTGGTAGTGTGAAAGAATTATGGGGAAATTTAAAATTTGCTTGGAAATATGCCAAAAATGAGAAGAAACAGATTATAACTTATGGAGTATTACATTTGCTCGGAATTATCATTAGTATTGCGGTTCCAGTCATCAGTGCAAGTATGATTGTAAAGTTAACAAGTAACTTATTAACTCAGACCGTATTTCTTGCATTTTGTATTTTTGCAATTGAGATATCTAGAAATTTTGTGAATTATTTTAACGGATTACTTACAAACAAAATTTATAAAGAAAGTTTCAATCGAATTCAAAAAGATTTAGGAAAAGAAATGTTAAAACTAGAAAACAATATCTTAGATAGTAATACCTCAGGAACTTTCATTCAAAGATTAACGAGTGACACAAGTCAATTATCAGATGTTTTTAATAGTCTTGGAATGTATGTTTCTAATTTAATTGAAGATATTGGAATTTTTATTGCCGTTTTTTATGTCAACAAGATAGCCTTTATCTATCTATTTATATGTACATTCATTGTGACTTTAATAGAAAATGCAAGAACTACATTTTTAAAAAACAATGACAAGGAATTACGGAGTCGAAAAGATCGTTTAACAGGGCTAGTTGGAGAAATGGTAAGAGGAGCAAGAGACATCAAGATGTTAAATGCAGAAAAGAGTTTCATGAAAGAAATCGATAGAAATGTACATAATACCAACGATTTTAGATATTCAATGATGGTAACAAATAGAAAGTTCCTTCTACTTGGAGGAAATACAAGAGATTTAACTGACATAGGATTAATAGTCGTCATTATTCTTTTAATGACGAGTAATAGGTTACCGGTAGCATCAGCCATCATTTTATATAATTATTCTATAAGTCTACCTAACTTAGCATTTGATCTAGGAAGACTTCTAGAATGTATAAAAACTTTTAATTTATCCAGTTCAAGAGTATTTGAAATCATTGAAGGGAAAAAATTTAAAAAAGAAAAATTTGGCAAAAAACATCTAAAGAAAGTTCACGGGGATTTCGAATTTAAACAGGTCTCATTTTCATATAATCAAGATCATCCTGTGTTAAAAGATTTAAGTTTTAAAATTCACGCAAATGAAACGGTGGCCTTTGTTGGTAAAAGTGGAGCCGGAAAAACAACGATTTTTAATCTCTTATGTAAAATGTACCAAATAGATTCTGGAGAGATTACCATTGATAACGTGAATATTGAAGAACTCGATAAAGATTCTATCAGAGGAAATATTACCATCATTAGTCAAAATCCTTATATCTTCAATATGACAATTAGAGAAAATTTAAAACTAGTAAAATCAGATATGACGGAAAAAGAAATGGTAAGAGCGTGCAAAATGGCATGTTTAGAAGAGTTTATAGAGTCCCTTCCCGATAAATACGACACATTAATAGGAGAAGGCGGAGTCAATCTATCTGGAGGTCAAAAGCAAAGAATCGCGATTGCCAGAGCATTTATTCAAAAAACAGAGATTATTCTTTTTGATGAGGCTACATCTGCCCTAGACAATGAAACCCAAGAGCAAATTCAAAAAGCCATTGAAAATATGAAAAAAGACTACACGATTTTAATCATTGCTCACCGCTTGTCAACCATTCAAAATGCGGATCGAATCCTAGTGATGGAAGATGGAAGAATAAAGGAAGAAGGAACCCACAAAGAATTAATGAAAAAATCAAAAACGTATAAACATCTATATGAATCAGAAATCAAATAAAAATCTTAAGAAAACGAATCTTAAGATTTTTTTAATGTGTTACTTTTCAAATGGGTGATCATCAATATGGTGAAATAAAATTCCAATATTAATGAGACCAGTAATGCCAACTAGAGAATAAATGATTTTTACCATAACAGAGCCTTGCATAAATATTGCTTCGACTAGGTTAAAATCAAGAAAACCAATAAGTCCCCAGTTGACAGCTCCAACTATGGTAAAAACTAGACATACTTTTTGTAATATTTCCATTTTTACCATCCTTTCAAGATTAGTATGGATTCTTCCGTAATTTTTATTCATAAAAAGAAAACAATGAAATATATTGAATTAGAAAAGGAATGTGGTGAACATGAAAAAGAAAATAATAGGACTTTTTATTCTCTTGTTAGGTGTGAGTGGATGTGGACAAAAGAATCTGAATAAAGTAGTAGAGAACTTTGAAAATAAAGTTCAAAATGCAAGTGCTTACAGTGTAAAAGCAAATATGGAAATCTATGGAGAGGAAGAAACCTACACCTATAGTATAGAAGCAGATTATTTAAAAGATCAGTATTATAAAGTTAGAATGGTAAATCAAACCAACAACCATGAACAAATCTTACTCAGAAATGAAGAAGCCGTATATGTAATTACTCCCTCTTTAAATAAAAGTTTCAAATTTCAAAGCGATTGGCCAGATAATTCTTCACAGAGCTATTTATTAAAACAAATTGTGAAAGATATCAAAGGACAAGAAGATTTAAAAGTAGAAGAACAAGAGGAAAACTATACGGTAAAATCGAAAGTGAATTATCCTAATAATCCCGATTTAGTGTATCAAATAACAACATTTGATAAAGATGGAAACATTAAGAAAAATGAAATCTATGGTGAAAATGATCAAATAAAAATGAAGGTTACGTTTGGAAATATCGACTATAAACCAAACTTAAAAGAAAAAGACTTTCAATTAGAAAATTATATCCAAGAGGAAGAAACTCCAAAAGACAGCGATAAGAAATGCGAGTCAGAAGGAGACTGTAAAAAAGAAACACCAAAATGTGAAGGAGATAATTGTAATAAAAAAGCCGGAGCCATCGAAGACATTTTATATCCACTCTATATACCAAGTAATACCTATCTTACCAGTAGTGATAAAGTAAACACAGAAGTAGGAAATCGAGTTATTTTAACATTTGCGGGAGACAAAAATTTTGTCCTAGTCGAAGAAACTGCCTCCAAAGGAGAAGATTTTGAAATCATACCCGTGTATGGAGACCCTTTGTTCATGCAAGATACCATTGGTGCTCTAGGAGCAAATAGTCTATCCTGGACAAAAGATTCGATCAACTACTACCTAGCAGGAAATGATTTAACGACAGAAGAATTACT
>JAFUYX010000073.1 GCA_017476885.1 Bacilli bacterium
GGAAAACATTATTGATACAGATTTAAGAGGAAAATACGATTTGCTAATAAAAATAAATACTTACTTTACAAATTTAGAGAATAAAAATCAAAAAGACTATTTAAAAGACCTAAAAGATTTAAAAGGAAAAGACATTCCTAATTTTGAATTGGAAAGAAAACTCATGGATGCAGAAGGAATTCTATTAGACATCTATAATGACAAAAGTGAAAATCAAGAAAACAAAGAACTTCAAGTTCTATTGAAAGAATTAAAAGAAAAAAATCAAAAACTCTTATCAAGCATAAATTACTACAACAACTACGCCAGTCAAATGAATGCTTATATCCGTAAGATTCCCCAAAATCTTGTAGACATTCTTTCTCACAAAAAAGAAAAAGAATTCTTTGATAAAAAAGAATCCAAAAAAATAACCAGTTCACACTGATTATTTTTTTTGTACTTGAAATGGTTCAACTTCTACAGAAGTTTCTTGACCAAATAAATCAATTAAAACATTGACCTTATTGTTTTCTAAATCAATACTATTAATAGTTCCTTCCATCCCTTTGAAAGGTCCATCCACAACAGCAACCTTATCTCCAACAGCCAACTCAGATTCAATATCCATACGGCTCATACCCATACTTACTAAAATATGATCAATTTCTTGAGGAAGTAAAGGAGTTGGTTTAGCACCTTTTCCAGAAGAGCCAATAAATCCTGTAACACCAGGAGTATTACGAACAATATACCATGCTTCATCACTCATAATCATTTCAACTAAGACATAACTAGGGAACATTTTTTTCTTCTTTTCTTTTTTTACGCCATCTTTGACTTCAATCTCAGTCGTTTCTGGAATAATAACACGGAAAATATGATCTTGTAATCCCATTGATTCCGTTTTCATTTCTAACTTTTCTTTAACAGATTCCTCATGTCCAGAATAAGTAGAAACAACATACCATTGTTTATCCATTCTACATAACCTCCTTAATCCATGAAAGCAATGCAGAAAGTCCAAGGAAGAAAACAATTAAAAATGCTACAATACAAATAGTTGCAAACGTATACTTAACCACTTCTTTTGCACTTGGAAAAGTAACCTTTTTCATTTCCTGAGAAACTTCTTTTAAATAACTTTCTTTTTTCATCTTTTTCTTTTCTTTTTTTGCCATTCTTTTCACCTCAATAGTTTTCCAAAATAAAAACACGTCTCGTGTTTATAGATATAATCTATCATAGAAACGTGTAAAATGCAAGCCTTTTATCGAATTTTTGAAATTCGATAGTCTCCTCTTTCATATTGTAATACATATGCATAAGAATCATTTCGCATACAAACATCAGGAGCATCTTCTCTGCAATATCTTAAATTTTCAACCATATCAATTTGATCATCGGTTGCTTTCTTTAAAATCAATTCTTCTTGATTATACTCTCCTAACGAAATCGCACTTTTAAAAAGATAACTATCAAAAATATTAGCTTTAGCAATATAAAGAGGCTCAGAAACTGCAACCGTAGGACGCATCGTACCAGTTTCTAACTGTTCAAATATTTCATTATAAAAATCATCTGTAATAAGTTCATGTAATTGTTCTAAATAAGAACTGCCTATCGCCATATATTCCTGATCATCCTCTAAAGTAAAACCTTCAAAAGCCTCACTCACATTATAAGCAGGAACACTCGCTAAATAATCACGAAGTTCAATTCTTTTATCTTCTGCCATCATTGAAATATCTTCTTCAGATAAACTACTCAAATTTTCAAATTTCTGAGTTGGTTTTTCTTCTGAAGCTGGAGTATCTTCAATATTAACCACTTCTGGTTCTCTTACAAAATGATAGGCTGTTAATAGAATCATTCCAAACAAAATTACAATTCCAATAATAGCGATTACTTTTTGCCATTCTTTTCTAAACATTATTATCACCTTCCATAATTTGACGCATTTTATAACGAATCCTTTGTATAGTATTATCAATTTGTTTTGGATTTTTGTCAAGTAGTAATGCAATTTTTTGATATCCATATCCATTTAACATCTTTCGATAAACCTGTCTTTCAAAATCAGATAACTGACTCTCTATCTTTCGATTTAATTCTTCCATACTTTCCTTTTCCAGAAAAGCAGAAGATGGATCCAAAGAAGAATCTGCCAAAAAAGTATTCACTAAAGAGGCTTCATCCTCATATTCAAATTCCAAAGACAAAGCATCTTTTTCAATCTGATTTTTCTTAGAAGCATATTTATTTAAAACATTAATGAGCCTTCTTTCAATGCACAACGACATAAACGTTTTAAAACTAGCTTCTTTATCAGGATTATAGGAATTTAAAGCATCCACAAAAGCAACATTCGCTTCTTGAACAAGATCTTTTCGATCCAATCCTAACTTGTAAGCACGTGTACTATACTTCTTTACTAAATATTGAATAAAAGGAGCATATTTATCATATAAAGAATTTCTAACATCTTCATTGCTTTCAGAAATCATATCAAGAAGTAAATTTTCTTCTTCGTCATATTTCATGAAAGTCCTCCCATTTTAAAAATCACAATTCCAGCCGCCACAGAAGCATTTAAACTATTGACAGTCCCAATCATAGGAATCGAAATCATTTCATCACAATTTTTTTCAACCACGGAACTAATTCCTTTTCCCTCATTCCCAATGACAACCGCTTTCTTTAATGGAAAATCCATACTCTTTAAATCTTTTCCATTCATGTCCGTTCCATAAACAAAGAAATCATGGCTTTGTAATTTCTTCATTGCATCCACTATATTAGACACCCGAACAATCTTAATGTGTTCCACACATCCAACACTAGTCTTTAACACAGTTTCATTTACAACAACACTTCGATCCTTAGGTATAATAATTGCATCTACTCCAGCCGCTTCACTTGTTCTAATAATAGCCCCAAAATTATGAGGATCCTCTAAATGATCAAGCAAAACAACAAAGGTATCATCATAAACACTAGAAATCTCTTGATATTCAAAATCATCCATTTCAAAAACAATTCCTTGATGATTCCCATTCACCATTTTAGATAACACATGATTATCCGACAAAACAAAATGGATTTTATGAACTTTTAAAAAATTCATTACTTCTTCATCTTTACGGCTTCTAGAAAGATAGACTTTTCGAATTTTCTTAGGTTCTGTCATCATCAGTACATTTTTTCCATAAGCAAGCATAAAAACACCCCTTTCAAATATCAGTTTTATTATAACAAAAGAAAAACAAAAAAGGAAGATAAAAGAATCCTTCCCTTTTCGATATTACTCTTGATAATCTGTTTCACTAAAACAGCAAAACCAAGATGAAAGTACACAAGTAATAACGGTGTGTACACTATTATCATTGATCAATTTTCCCATCTTTACTCTTCCAATTTTTCCCTATTTTCATATTCTTCCACATTAAAAGCAATTCCAATCACGACTATATAAGAAAGCAAATATAACCAAATCATCAAAATCACAAAATGAGCAAGTCCACCATATAAGACATCATAATGGGCAACATAAGTCACATACAAAGAGTATACGAAAGTAACCCCCAAAATCCCAAATGTAGTAAAAATACTGCCCTTCGTAGTACAAGAACTAGGAATGTTTTCATCGGGTGCCATCGTATAAATAATTTTAATCAAGAAAAAGATTAGAAACCATGCAAGTGGACTTCTCATCAAATTTAAAACGAATTGAACCGAACTGACAATTCCCTCACTAACATTAACATATTCTAACATAGCAATGAATCGATTGCCTAATACAGGAATCAATAACAAAAAAACAACAAGACTAATTAAAATCAGTATCATCAAAATACTCTTGATTTTTCTTTTCAAAAAAGATGTATTCTGAAAATGATATAAATGATTCGAGGTTACTATAATCGAACTCGTTCCTCCACTAGAAGCGTAAAAAGCAAAGAATATTAACAAGAAAAACCGAAAAGAAAAATTGATATCTTGAAGCATAGGAACAACCAAAGAAACAACCGATGCTCCAAAAGCCTTATTCATAAAATTTGCTAAAAAATCAGTAGATACATGAAAAAAAGACGCTACATACGCAATTAAAGTGACCGTTGGGACAATTGCTAAAAGCAAAAAGAAAGCAAGTTGCCCTGGTAGAATTAACATCTCCGTTCGAGATAAAATTTTTATAATTCTTTGACCAACATGACTTGCTTTCTCTTTTATTTTCATTTCTCGTCTTCCTTTACCAATTTGTCTTTCTGTGATTTAATGTCTTCAACACATTCATTTAAAGCATCTTCAATCGATTTTGTATCTGCCTCAATCATACTATAACTTAAACAAACTCCATTTTCATGAGGTAAAGATTTAAATTCCTTTGTTAATTTATGCAAATAACTCGTCACCTGTTTTGTACTATAACCCACCAAATAAACCATAAATTCATTTCCATCTGTACGAATAATATCCGTATTATCAAGTTGCGTTTTAATCAAAATACTAGCCGCAGCAATAATTTGTTTATCCCCTTCTTCATAGCCAAAAGTATCATTAATTTCTTGAACTCGATTCAAATCCACCACAATGACAGCTTGAGGATAAATGGTATTTTTATTCCACGTTTCTAAATTCTCATTTAAGTAATTACGATTCTTAAGAGAAGTTAAATGATCTACATATTTTAACTTATCTTCTTTTTTCACTTTTTTCTGAATACGAACCTTTTTATTAGAACGGAATATTAAAACTAAAATAATTATAGTAATCACAAGGGCATACAACATATAACGGGCAAGACTTCCAAAGAACGAATTCTTAACTTCCATTTCTCTAGCATGAATCTGTCCAAATAAAATAGCCTCTTTCACATCAAAATAATTAAAATACTTTTGCATCATCTTATTAAACACATCATTTGCATAGGAACGGATTGCATATGGAGTCTTTAGTGAAAACTGATATACCACACGATGATTATCATAAGAATGTTTCAATAAATAATTTGCTACTTCACTATCCACTAAAACCAAATTATTTTTCTTTTCCATAATTGAGTGAAAATCTTTATTCTTATATGTTTTGACTTCTTTAAAATACTTTTGAACTAAACTACTTAAAGTAGTATTCTCTTCAACGTAAACAGTATAGTTTTTCAAAGACGAAACACCATCAAAAATTACAGGATTAGAATCATGTGCTAAAATACTAGCATTCATTGGAATCATGGTTGGAATAAGAGTTCCACCTTGTAAGTTTGAATAAACATTAGAGATTAAAGTAATATTTTGATTTTGAAAATCCCTTTCAAGATTACGATCATTGTGATAAACACGATATTTAAAATCAATATTAGAAAACTTAGAGAAAGCATCCAAATACTCCCCTAAAATACCCACATTTTTAGAATCTCCATACACTTCATAAGGAGCATAAGGTTTTAAAGCATACGAAACGGGGCTCTTTTGCAACACGTCCAAATCTGTTTTTGAAATATTTAGTGAACTAGTAAATATAGTTCTTTCTTCAGTATTCAAATCATCTTCAAAATGAGTTAACTTCCATTGACGATAGTACTTTTCCAAAATATGATATAAAGTTCCCTCAGTTGGATCTACAATATAAAAATATCGTTTTAAATCATGAAAATGATAAGAAATCCCATACTTATTTAAAATCACATCCATATACTCTTGTCTAGGCAAGACAATATATGAAATCTGATTAGAATCAAGAGAAGCAAATAACTCAGTCTCTGATTCAAAAGAAATAATATCAATATTTGGAACATCTCCTAAATAATCTTTCACAATTTCTAAATTTTCAATAGAAACACCAATTTTTAAACCAATCAAATCTTGTTTTGAATAGAAAAGGGAATCTCCTTTTCCAACAAGAACATAATGATCCTCTGAAAAAGAAAATGCATGTTCAGGTAAAGAATTTCCAACATGTAATGCTAAAGAAGTCGTCGCATCTTTTTTACCAAGTGTAATATAATTCAATTTTACCAAATACTCTTCTTGAAAATCTGACAAAAAAGAATAAAAAAGTCCTTTTCCATTTTTTCCAAAAATATTTACATCATTAACCACCTGAACATTTTGCACATGGTTTTGATTATTTGTAATCCATTCTCTCTCAGCCCCACTCAATCGATTCTCGCCACGAGAAAAGAACCAAAAGCCTGCGATAAGGCAAATAATGAAGAGTCCTAAAAAAACCAAACTCTTCTTATGTTTCTTTATCATTGTGCATTCTCCTCATTTTCTTCTTTTTCAACTTCATATGGAGTATTATTATTCCATGAAATAGCATTCCGTTGAATGTTTTTAGCTCCAATAATTGTAAAACCAGGAACCTCTTCACTAGCTTCTTCCGTCAAAATAAATTCAATATCATAATTTTTTTGAATATCCTCAGTAAAGGATTCTAAAGACCCTTGAATAATTTCTTTGGCTTTATCTAAACTAATCCCTGTAAATGAAACTTGAACATAAATAATCTTCCCTTGGTCATGTACATTTACAGTAAGAACCTTATCACTTTCTTTGATTTTATTCATAATACTCGTTTTAATCTCATCTGTAAAAGGATGTTCACTAATTCCTTCTAAACGATCCCCGTAAGGAGAAGAACTCATCCCTACAAACAATTTAATTCCAATGAATAACATAATCATAAAGCATAAAATAATAATTAAAGATAATACAAGTATAATTCGATTATTATCCCAAATTTCCTTGATTTTTTTCACACTTTCACCTCACCATAACATATGTAATATCATTATACATGAAAACTAAAATTTTTACCATAAAAAAGTCTTACTTTTTTGTAAGACCAATTTCTATCTATTATTTCTAAACCTCATCTTAGGATCTAAAATAGCTTTTCTAAGTCGAATATCACCAGGTACTACCTCCACATACTCATCATTTGAAATAAACTCTAAAGCTTCTTCCAAACTAAAGGTTCTATGAGGTACCAAAGCAATTGCATCATCACTTGCCTTACTTCTTGTATTAGACATTTCTTTATTTTTACAAGGATTTACATCTAAATCATTATCACGATTATGAATACCAACAATCATTCCTACATAAACATCGGTAGCAGGTCCTACTAACAAAGTCCCACGGTCTTGTAAATTAAATAACGAATAGCCTAAAGTTTTCCCGTTTTCCATAGAAACAAGAACACCATTTTTTCGCCCTGTAATTTCACCTGCATAAGGTTTATATTCTTCAAAAGAACGAACCATGATTCCTTCTCCTTTGGTATTGGTAATAAAAGCACTACGATACCCAATTAACCCACGAGTAGGAGCAACAAACTCCAAATGACTATATCCCTCATCAGTAGTTGAAACCACTTCTAAAGTACCTTTTCTTTCCTGCAAATCATTAATAATGGTTCCTTGATATTCACTAGGGCAATTAATAATAACACGTTCAAAAGGTTCACATTTTTTTCCATCCATTTCTTCAAATAAAACTTCTGGTTTAGAAACACAAAGTTCATAACCTTCTCTTCTCATATTTTCAAGTAAAATACTTAAATGAAGTTCTCCTCTACCACTAACTTTAAAGCCATCACTTTGAGGAAGTTCTTCCACAAGCAATCCCACATTCGTTTGAAGTTCTCTTTCCAATCTTTCTTTAATATGACGTGAAGTTAAATACTTCCCACTCTTACCTGCAAAAGGGCCATTATTAACCAAAAAGTTCATAGAAAGAGTTGGACGTTCAATTTCAATAGGTGGCAAAGCTTCGACATGATCTTTATCACACACCGTATCTCCAATAGTAATATCACTACAACCGGCAATGGTTACAATATCTCCATAATAAGCAACCTCTTTTTCGACTCTTTTTATTCCTTCTGTTACAAACAACTTAGATACTCGAAAACTCTCTACACTTCCATCATTTTTAGCAAGACTGACCATTTGACCATTTTTAATCTTTCCCTTACTAATTCTTCCAACTCCAAGTCTTCCCATAAAATTATCGTAATCTAAATTACTAATTTGCAATTGTAAAGGATCATTTTCATCGCCTTTATAAGGTTCAACTTGTTTTAAAATCGTTTCTAACAAAGGCTCTACAGTATTACTCAACTCTAAAGGTGTATATCCAATCTTCCCTTCTTTAGCAATTCCATACACAATTGGAAAATCAAGTTGCTCATCACTCGCATTCAATTCCATAAATAGATTAAAAGTCATATCCACAACTTCTTCAGCTCTAGCATCCCTTTTATCAATCTTATTAATAAATAAGATAGGTCTCAAATTTTGCTCCAATGCTTTTTTCAAAACAAATCTTGTCTGTGGCATAGGCCCCTCTGCACTATCCACAATCAAAACAACGGTATCTACAGTCTTAATAACTCTTTCCACTTCACTAGAAAAATCTGCATGCCCAGGAGTATCTACTATATTGATTTTATAATCCTTATATTTAATAGAACAATTCTTAGAATAAATCGTAATTCCTCTCTCTCTTTCCAAAGAATTACTATCCATAATAAGTTCCCCAACCTCTTCATGAGCTTGGAATACTCCATTTTGTTTTAATAAAGCATCGACCAAAGTACTTTTCCCGGCATCAACGTGTGCAACTACAGCAATATTAACTATCTTATCCATAAACCCTTCCCCTTTCAGTACATACTTGAAGATGATACACCAAAAAAAAGAAAATTGCAAGAAAAAAAGACGAGGAACTACTTCTTCGTCAAATCTTCTAAAGATACTGATTCTAGGCCTTTTGCCTTGATGCCTTCTTTTTTTTCTACTTTAATATTCTTAAAATACTTTTGAAAAATGTTAATAAATACAATCACAGCCACGACAATATAGATGCAATCCACAATCAAACTCCATACATCGGCTAAAACTGGAATTGAAATATAGCTTAATAAAGTATCTCCAAGATTTTGAACTACAATAAAAGGAATTTTTAAAATTGCAACAAAGACAATCAAAATTAAAATATCTATCACAATTTTAACATTACTCTTAAAATCATTTTTACTCATTACATCTACAAGGCGATGAATGACCTGGAATAATTGCTCAAACTTTTGATAAATAAAACCATGCTTTTTATTCACTTTCGAAAAATCAATTCCATGTTTTTTAAGAATATTCGAAGCCACAAGTTCAGGATTCCCTAAACTTTTCATTGCTTCTTCCTCACTGACTCCTTGTTGCATTTGCTCAGCAACTTGATCTAAACACTCATCGACTTCTTTCCTAGCCACATCCTCTAACAAAACATCCAAATAATTGAATAATTGATGTTCAAATTCTTTTTTATTCATCTTTTACGCATTCCTTTCTATTTCAATTTTACGTATCTGACTCACTTTAACAGACTTAATATCTTGGACTAAACAAAAATCATCCACCTGATTTTTCTTTCCTTTATACTCCACTACTGTTATTATATCAGATTTTTCCCCTTTTATAGAATTTTTCTGAAGGGGAATGACAAAATAAGGATTTCCACTTTTTACAACAAGGGTATTCTCTTGATCCACATCATAAGTGATTTCCTTTGGAACATAATATAAACAGCTTCCCTTTTTTAATGTGCAAACATACAAAACATCCTGTTCTCCAAGTAACTGACAAGGAGCCATATTCTTTTTACTAGACGCAATCAAAAGAGATTTAGAACTTAATTTTTTTTGATCTTTAAAATAAACAATGAAATCATCCATTAAACAATCACAAGGAATTTCATGAATCTTTTTTAAAGAAGAAACAATGGATTTCTTACATTCTTCTACATTTGTAGTCAAAATAGATTTAAAATATCGAAGACGAATAACACTATTAGAAATCAGTTTTAAATCCTCCATAAAATCTTGAATATAATCATTAGCGAGTTGTTCTTGATGAGTATCCATATAATATAGGATAGGTTTTAAAATAGAATGATAAAGTGCTAAAGTAGCTTGTTCTTCCACAGAGCGATTAGAATATCCTTCTTCCAAAGAAGCAATAATTGCACTAGAAGTAAGTCTCTTTTTCTTTTTAGTAGAAACAAAAGGAACATCCATAACATGCAAATTATCAAATTCAACCAAAAAATCACCGACAGTTCGAATGTCAATATCATTAATCATTTTATATTTTTCTTTGATTCTTTGATGTTCATTTTTCTCATAATTCTTAAATGATATAACATGACTAAAGGAGTGACTTCTTTCCATCTTACGTAAATCCTCTCCAAGATTCACTTTTTTAGAAAACAGAGAACTCTTTTTTTGAATTAAAGATTCTAGATACGAACACTGTTTACGAACGAGATCAATTTTTAAAGGATAACATAATAGTTCATACTTATCTTGTATAAAAGTAACACTTTCATCAATTTTTAAAAGAAAATCCAATAAATCATGAATATAAAAAGTAGCATCATCAAGATGGATAAAACTCCGAAAGTCTTTTTGAATAAGATGAAATTCATTTGTAAAATCATAAAACGAAGTTTCAGCAATAGATTCTATTTTTCCCTGGCTATATTTTGAATTATACTGATGCTTCAAAGATTCCATTTTTTGAATCAGTTTATAATACTCTTTAGAAAATTTTAAAACACTTTGATGACAATCACTTTGTAACTTAATTTTTGAAATAATCACTTGTTCAAGAAGCTGAATACTTCGAAGAACTTTTCGAAAATAGGCATCGGTTTCATCACTTCGAGATAGTTCTTCTCTAATATGTTCAAGATTATCCAAATAAAGCTTCTTCTCTTGATAAAAAAAGGAAACATGCGGACTAAGAATTTTATAATCATCAAAAGAAACTGAAATAAAACTTTCATTTTCTAAATAAAACCGATATAATGCCAAAAAATTCTTCACTTCCAAAGGATTCGTAGAATAAAAAACTCTAGAAAGCTTACCGAATTCTTTATGTTTAATAGAATAATACAGACCATATCCATCTTCAAATTCACATAAAAACGGCTCTTTACTAAGAGCATCAAAATGAAAACTATGAAGCATTTTTAATAAAGAATCCTTTGTCACATTCAACCTCTTCTATACAAATATATTATATCATGAATATTTATAGATGTAAATTATTAAGAAATATGATAAAATAGAATTGAAAGGAAGGAAACATGGAAGTAACGGTTTTAAAAAATAAGAGTTCAAAATCACTTGCCTCATCGATTTTATTACTAATATTAGGAATCTTTTTAACATTTAATTCCGATGGACTATTAGGAATTATATTTGACATCATCGGTGCCATAGCAATCATTTATGGAATCTACCAATTAATCCATTATTTCTCACAAAAAAAAGAGTTCAATATCGATGATGGAACCTCATTATTAAGTGGAATTTCAGCCATTACAATGGGATTATTAATCATTCTTTTAGCAAACTTTTTAACAAATGCCATCAAAATTGTTACTGGAATTTGGTTAGTTTACTTAGGAATTTCCAAACTAGGAACAGCCTTAACCTTAAAAAGAACCAGAGCATTCAAAACTTCTTTACTAAGTGCAATAATCTTATTTCTCCTTGGAATCTACACACTTATTGCTGAAAATGTAGTGTTTGTAACCATCGGTATCATCCTCATAATTTACTCTGTGTTCGATATCATATCTTACTTGAAAAAAAATAAATAAAAGCCCCATCATAAAGGGATATGAGAAAAGTAGACAATGTCTACTTTTTTTATTAAAAAATATAAAAGAAAATGATCCCATACCAAATAAAATTAACTCAAAGATTGTTCAATATCAAGTACCGTAAGATCAATCTCACCTTGAACTTTCTTTTTTCGAATAGCCGTAATAATTACTACAACCAAACTTAGCAAAACAAAGAAATAGAACGATATAATTCGACTAAGAAGCATAGCTCCACCAATTAAAGTTTCTCCAAAAGCAACCCCAAAAATACTCAAAAAAATCGTCTCACTAACACCAATCGCACCAGGCAAAGGAAGACCAGAAACCATAGTATACAATACTGCCTGCATACTAAATAGGTTTAAAATAGAATATCCCTCTAAGCCAAAACTCTGATAAACACAAATAGGAACCATATAATAACAAACAATTTGAACAAAAACTCTTAAAATAGATTTAACAAATTCAAATTTATGAGATTTAATAAACAACGAACTCTCATGATACTGTGAAATACTACTTTGAATCTTACTTTTCTTTGTTTCCAAATCACTTACTTTTAACTTCTTTAGAAGTTTCATCAAAAAATTCGATAATTTCTCAGTTAAGCGCTTTGAAAAAACACAAATGAGCATAATTGCTAAAGCAAAACCATTAATTGCAAATCCAAGAAGAAAAAAGAATAAAAGGCCATCTTTTAAGAGTCCAGGATTCAAAATAGCACTGACAAGCCCAAACGTTAAAGTACTAATTTGAAAACCACAAAGCTGAATTAACAATGCTAAAGTGGCATTGGCTCCCTTAATGTTCTCCTTAGTCATGTAATAAATTTCAACTGGTTGTCCTCCAGTAGCAGCTGGTGTAATAGCACTAAAAAAATATCCTATGAACGTAAACTTTAAAGCCTTAAAAATTGATATTCTTTTATCCTTCAAAACTCTCAAAATACACTTCACATTATAAGATTCCATCACAAAATAAAAAAACATAAAAACTAATCCTAATAACACATAAGGAAATTGGACAGAAGTAATCACAGATATTAATTCTTTAGGATCTTGATCTTTAAATACAAACCAAAAAGTTAACACAATCAACCCTAAAAAAAGAACAATATTACGAATCATTTTAAAATTGATTTTTCTACGTAAAAACTCACTAAACTTCATCCTACACACCTCTTAGCCTCTAAACAAAATTCTATACCAAAAAAATATAAAAGTCAAAGAAAAAGGACATAAGTAAACACTATGCCCATGGATTAGTAGATTCAACTGGTTTAATATCACTTAAAAGACCTAAGATAGAATCACTCCAAAGATAATAATTACCATCCTTCGCAAGGCGCAAAGTAACAGGCCTTAAATGATCAGCTCCTCCACTCTTTAACAACAATCTTAAATACCCTTCTTCTCTCTTAGAATAATCATTTTCCTGAACTTCTACTTCATAAGGAATTTTAGGTTTATAATCATTTTCAGGAGTTGCACCAACAAAATAAGAGTTTCCGATATAACGATACTTATCATGCTGAAGCATTCGATCCTTGATTTGTTGTTTCAATAAAGGAGAAATTTCTTGATAAGGTCCCATTAATAATTGGAGCATCTCATAAAACAGAGTTTCATTACAGGTTGATAAACAGTAAGAACGTGAACTAAAGATGCACTCACATAGTAAGGATTAGTTTTATCCACCCTTTCTAATTCTTCTTTCGAATTCATAATTTTTGGAAAAGAAATTTTCATTGTTAAAACCTCCTATTTTCTAGAAAAAAATCCTGGATTTGTAGGTCCACCATCGATATGAACACAAGATACATAATATTATGACAGCATTAAAGAGAAGAAAGAAAAATAAAATACTTCACATTTTTTCATGATTTTCTACCTCACCAGTATCAAAAATCATACAAAAATAATCAAATCAAATGACACACAAACTTCTACCATGAACAAAGTATATCATATTTTGATATGAAAGAAAGCAAAAAATTCACCCTAAATAACAACGTACAAATAGTAAATAACAAATAATACTAAAAACAAAGCCCCTTCTTTTCTAGAGATCTTATGATCATTAAAAGCAAATAAAAATAATAAAAAGGCGGACAGTATCATAACAAGTAAATCAATGTTACTAAAACTAATATTGGTAATTCCTCCAAACAACATAGTAGGAACGCCAATTACCATTCCAATATTAAAAATATTACTTCCTACAACATTACCAATAGCAATGTCAAATTCCCCTTTTCTAGTAGCCATGACACTCGTAACAAGTTCGGGCAAAGAAGTACCAAGCGCAACAATCGTTAAAGATATCATTCTTTCACTAATCCCAATCACTTTAGCAAACTCACTAGCCCCATCAACCACAAAATTACTTCCAAATACAATCCCTAATAAACCAATAAAAGTTAAAAAGAAAGACTTTTTTAAAGAAGGATAAGTCACCTCTGAATCGTCATCTACTTTCTTACGAGTCATACTAATTAAATAATATAAGAATACCCCAAAAAATAGAATTAAAATTACCCCATCTCCTCTTGAAAATGAATTAGACATATCCAAAGAAAAGAAATGATCCGATATTAAAACTGCAAAGGCAATTGTTAACATTAGCAAAATTGGTAATTCCTTCCTAACCGTATTATTCTTTACACTTAATGAATGGAACATTGAAGATACTCCCAAGATTAAAAGAATATTTAAAATATTACTACCAATCACATTTCCAAGAACCATATCTCCACTTTGAGAAAGTAAAGCTTTCACACTAACAGCAAACTCTGGTGCACTAGTTCCAAAAGCAACAATCGTTAACCCAATCAACATTTTAGACAACTTAAAATTCCCAGCTACGCCACTAGCTCCATCTACAAACAAATCTGCCCCTTTAATCAAAACAGCAAAACCAACGATTAATGAAATAATACTAATTATCATAAGCCCTCCAAAAAAACAGAGACCAATCCCATCCTAGAATCAAGTCTCATTCAACTGCAGAAGTATTCTTTTATAACGGACAAACCATGGCCCTATAAAATTTGAAACTACTCCCTTGACTAAACAATTATAACACATTTCAATACAAAGCAGTATAAAATATAAAACAAATATGTATCTTATAAATGGAAATAATAAGTGTCCGCACATTTCATTACCTAAAATGTAATTTGTTTATATATTTGATAATATCATGTTTGAACTTTGATAGTCAAACATTGCTCTTGGATAATTATTTATCCAATCTTCTATTTCTTGTATTTTTGATACTTTAATATTTTTCATATCTACTCCTTTTGGTATCCATCTTCTTA
>JAFUYX010000074.1 GCA_017476885.1 Bacilli bacterium
TTATATTGAATATTATAATAATTATAGATATCAATGGAATTTAAAAAAGATGACTCCTGTACAATACAGAAATCATCTATTTGCATCCATTGCCTAGACTCTCTCTTTTTTATTTAGTCCTTGACATTGGGTACATTTTAGAAGAAATCACTCTTTTACTATTTCGAACAAATAAGAACTCATATACCCCTATTCCAACAATTGCCACAAAAAGAACAAGAACCACAACAATCCAAAGTTTAGTTCCTTTTTTCTTAGGAGATACCAATGAATCTCCATTTGAAATAGGAGGATTATTGTTGACAACTTGATTGAAATTCAATCCTTCACCAGTAGAATTGGAGTTAGAATCCCCTGTAAAACCTGAACTTTCAACTTGCGTTGCATTCAAAGTAGGAGCAGAAGAATCCGGAGCCAAACTAACAGTACCAACATTCGTATCTGCAAGACTCTTATCATCATGAATAGTCTTTGCATTAGAATCATTTAACACCCCATCATCTTTTAAATCTTCAAGACTTTTATTAGCTAGATTATTTAATTCATTATTACTATCATTCATACCAATACACCCAACCACTTTCTTATTATAAAAAAATGAGTCTTAACTCACTTTTATGACATTATTACAAATATTCTACAATTGCAACATTTTTAGCAAGTTTTTCCACCAAATCTTCACGATCATATTTATTAAAAATATCCATAAAATTTGAATGATCAATCAAAAACAATTCATAATAGGCTTTAAATATTTCATAAATATTTTTTACTCCCAAATCAAGTAAATACTCCACATTTGCACTGACTAATTTTCTATTATCAGATAAAGCCTTGACCATGATTTCTGCTATATCATTTTCTAATGTAGCAATCTGTTCCTTTGTAAACCCCAATTTATTCAAATAATTCATGCTACACGCCCCATTCCTTTTGAATAATTATATCGTGCAGCCTCAATCGGATTTCCTTGATAATTAGAAATTGCAATATTGACAAGTTCATCAGGACTTTTACCAAGTTCCTTGACTGTCACAGCAAATGATACAATCATCATTTGTTTTTGTACAGAAGTTAACCCTTCTTCCCCTCTAGACTGCAATTCCATATCAAATGCATGGATTGCCTTTGCAATACTTCCGTTATCTGCCATAAACTCACCCTTTCTTACTTAATATGCCATTAAAGGTACATCTCTAGGATCTAATCCATTTCCTTTTAATAACTCAATTGATGCGTTTAACCCTTGTAAATTATATTTTGTTAATACACTTGGATTTAAATAGACATCCAACAATTCTTTTCCAACATGCAATAGCAACTCTACTTTATCTTGTAATTCCTTATCGTACATCAAAGAGATATGATTTATAAAAATATCAAAATCAATATTCTTAGATTTCATATAATCTAAATTACTCTGAATTAACTCTTTATCGTAATGCGAAATCAAATCATTGATTTCATCAGAAGTAAAATCTAAATAATCGATTCCATTTTCTCGAAGCAATAAAATGGTATCCTCTTTAGAAGTATCTTCCTTAGTATCTGCAAAAGAAATCGGAATAGAAACAGGTTCTTCTTCAACATAAGAAGGTTCCTCCTCCACCATAGTTTTAGCCTCAGCAATCACTTCAGAAATAGATTTTCCACTTTTCTGTTTTTCCATAAAACGTTGATTATAAGAAAACAACGCATCTTCTGGGAACATCAAAATCTTAGCAGCTTCCCTTTGCTCTTCCTCATCAAAGCCAAATTCACTAATTAAAGAAGTAATGGAATCTCTCGTAATATTCATTCTTCCAGAAAGAGACAATTCAAAATACTCATTTAATTTTTCTTGATTTGCTAAAGCACTATCTCTGCGAATTCCAAGTTCTTCAATGGTGGTAATTGCCTCATTCATCTCATTTTCAACCTTAACTAGTTCATCTTCTGCTTTCTTCGTATCAATTTCAACCATTTCAATGGTGTGTGGAAGATTTTTTTCTAATTTTTCAAGAATAGAACTAGGATCAAAATCAATGTGTAAACGAGAAAGAACGGTAGCATAATCATCCCTATGAATCCCTTGCAACATTTCCTTAAACTTTTCGCCTTGTTCTTGAAGTTCCTCTCTTTGCATTTTTGATTCTTTAATTTTCTCTTGTAAAGATTTCTTCTCTTCCGTAGTACGATTTCTGGTTTCTTCAGCCTTATTCTTCTGACGATCCATTTCCTTTAAAATTTCGCTATCAGAGCCTCTTAAGTTGTACAATCTATCTAATAATGATTCAGTATTCACTGCCATTGTCAGTCACCTCTTTTATTCTATAAAGAAATTATAGCAAAGTTTAAGGCCTTTGTAAATATAGAAAAATCAAGTTTTTTTATCATCTTTTTGTAAATTTTACGTTTTATTTACTGGCAATTTTCAGAGAATTGTCAAAGAACATTTTGTCAAGAAAATGCATATACTAACCATGAAAAAAGGAGGAAAAATGAAAAAAAAATTATTAGAAAGTCTTTTTTTTATCGTATTAATAGGTTTAATCATCTTGACGTATACATTAACAAAGAATGACAAGAAAAAAGAAAACAAAACCATCAAAATAGCCGAAGTAACCCATTCTGCATTCTATACTCCACTTTACGTATCAATTGAAAAAGGATTCTTTAAAGAAGAAAATTTAGAAATAGAATTATTATTGACTCCAGGCGCAGATAAGGTCGCCTCAGCAGTACTATCAGGGGACGTAGAAGTAGGATTTGCCGGTCCCGAATCAGCAATCTATGTCTATAAAGGAGAAGAAAAAGATTATCTCGTAACATTTGCAGGACTCACCAAAAAAGATGGACAATTCATCATAGGAAGAAAATCTACTTTTAACTGGAAAGACTTAGAAGGAAAAGAAGTACTTGTTGGAAGAAAAGGTGGCATGCCAGCTTTAAATTTTTTAAGAGCCATGAAAAACGCAGGAGTAGATATCTCCAAAGTAAATTTGAACTATTCTATAGACTTTGCTTCTCTTTCAGGAGCATTTATTGGAAACACTGGAGATTATGTCAATGTATTTGAACCCAATGCAACCATGTTAGAAAAAGAAAACTATGGCCATATTGTAGCAAGCATTGGAACACTTTCAGGAGAAATGCCCTACACTGCCTTTTATACCAAAAAAAGTTACCTAGAAAACAACCAAGAAATCATTCATAAATTTAGAAATGCAATCAATAAAGGAATTCAGTATACAAAAGAACACTCCAGTAAAGAACTAGCATCGATTATCATCAAACAATTTCCAAACACAAACCAATCAGATTTAGAAAAGTATATTGATAATTATAAAAAGAATGACTCTTGGTTAGAGAATACCATCATAAAGGAAGAAATCTATAAAAATCTACAAGACCTTATGATAGAGAACAATTTATTAGATACTTATGTTCCATACGATCAACTAATCAATAATGAATAAGATTCTAACTATCTCACATATTCAAAAAAATTTTAAGAACTTAAGTGTCATTAAAGATATCAGTTTTGACTTAAAGTCTGGTGAAATATTAAGCATTGTAGGAACAAGTGGATGTGGAAAATCAACTCTTTTAAACATTTTATCGTCCTTAGAAACTCAAACCGCAGGAACCTATACCTACCAAAAAAAGAAACCTACCATTGGTTACATGCTTCAA
>JAFUYX010000075.1 GCA_017476885.1 Bacilli bacterium
TTCTTCCATATTCTCACCTTTTTCTTTTTTTATTGTATCATAAATTAAAATAATTGAAAAGTACAAATATTTGTTATAGAATACTATTCTTAAGTGAGGGGTTTCTATGGATAAAATTAGTGTTATCATTCCTGTTTATAATTGTGAAGACTATATAAAGACTTGTCTAAATAGTGTTCTAAATCAGACTTATAACAATCTAGAAGTTCTCTGCATTGATGATCATAGTCAAGATCATTCTTTAGATATTCTTCGGGGTTATCAGAAAGATTTACGTGTGAAAGTTTTTACTAATCCTTCTAAAGGATGTTCTATGGCTCGCAACGAAGGATTGAAGCACGCTACTGGAGAAATGATTACTTTTGTGGATGCGGATGATTTTGTTGCTCCCAATTTTCTTTCTCATCTATCGTCGGTCATGAAAGATGAGAATTTAGATATAATCTATGGTTCTTTTCAAAGAACTCCTTCCGTGTCTAATGCGGAAAAGGATATCCCTTATGCACAAAGTTTTGATTATTCTTTTATTGATTATCAAAAGAATCCAGAGACTATTATCTCTCAATCTCCCAATGTATGGGCCAAACTCTATAAAAGAAGCGCAATTAAAGAAGAATTTATTCCTCATGTAGTTTGGGAAGATGTTGCTTTTACTACCATTCACAGTTTAAAAAATGCTAGAGTCGGTCAATTAATGCGTTCCAATTCTTATTTAAATCCATTCTATTATTATCGTGATAACAATCAAGGTATTACAGCTTCAATTCGTGAGCCAAGTGAAAGTTATCTAGACGTTTTAAAGGTTTCTAGACATATGCTATCTTCCTACAAACAGTTGCTATCTAATAAAGATGTTTCTTACTCTATCTGTGAGTTAATTTCCTATCAATTATTATATAATTTATCGGTGCTGTATTGTAGTCCTTCTTTGGATAAGAAATATCTTCATCAACTTACTCGTGTCTATCGGGCTGCTTTTAATGGGTTTGATAATCCCTCTTATTTGAAAACTAGAGAGACTTACTCTTCGCTTTTAACGTATTTATCATCGTATAAAACAGGACTGGTTTTAAACGAAAAGAAGGAAATAAATCGCTTTTTAAAATTGGTTCAAAAATAATAAAGGACTTTTATTCAAGCCCTTTTTCTTTATAATATTTATATAGTTCTTTAAATCTATTAAAATGAACAATTTCTCTTTGTCTTAAGAAAAGGAGTACTCCTAAAATATCCTTGTCTGTGGTTAAGTTGATTAAGTTCTCATAGATAGCTCTTGCTTTTTGTTCTGCAGCCATATCTTCAGATAAATCCGCTAAGATATCCCCTGTTACTGCAAAATAAGTGACTGTAAATGGATTTCCAAAGGAATCGCTTGGATAGATTCCCTTTCCGTGTTCTGTATAGATGCATTCTAATCCATTCTCTTTTAATTCTGTGATTGTAGCTCCCTTCGTTAATTGGGAAATCATAGTGCTTATCATTTCACAATGTCCTAATTCTTCGGTTGCAATATCATTTAGAAGGGATTTTCCTTTTTCATCTGGCATTTCAAATTTTTGACAGAAGTATCTTAAAGAAGCACCTAACTCCCCATTTGCTCCTCCTAATTGTGTTAACAAGAGTTTAGCCATTTTTAAATCTTTTTTGGTAATGCTGACAGGATAGTTTAAGTGTTTTACATATTTATACATAATTTGTACCTCCTACTTTATCCCATGGCCAAGGGTTTTCTATCCATTTAAATTGAGTTCCTTGAATTTCTTTCAGTGTTAAGGGGCCATATTTATCAGAGTATTCACTTTCTAGTTTCATGGATTCTTTTGCATATTTCTTAAATAGATTTAATGCTTCCTCATCCTCAGGATGTACATCTAAGTAAAGATTTAAATCGTTGATGGCAAAGCAATAAGCCATTACTTTAAAGAGTAGTTGTTCTCTTTCATTTTCAGGTTTTAATTTTAGAAAAGTCATATTCTTATAAGCATCGTATTCTTCTTTAATTAAGTTTCCTCTTAAAAATCCTTCTTCAGGACTTAAAAACTTTGAATTTGATGGTTGTATCATACTCTCAAATTCTGATATTTGAAATCCTGTAGTTGGATTCCAATTGACATTATCAAATAACATTTTTTTTCCTCCTCAAGAGTAGTGTAGTCAAAGGTCACGATTTTTGTCTGGGTGTATACCCATAAAAAAAGAAATAAGAAATCTCTTATTTCTAGTCCTCTTCTACAGGCATGTTAGTTCCATTAGTTCCAATTCCACAAGTGCTTAAATCATATAGTCCAAACAAATGGAATAATAAATCTAACAAGAATGGAAGTAAAAACACGATCACTCCAAAGATGATTCTTTTTATGACTTTAGAAGTTACTTTCTTCATTTCAGAATCATCGGAATTTACAATTGCTTTGACATAATCTATGGTACTTAAGATAATCACTAGCGCTGGAGCAGCAATCTTAATCAGGGTAAACAATCCTTGGACAAATTCTCCGAGTTCATTTAATTCTCCATCTGCTTTCATAAATACGTTTCTACAAGTAATATCTTCTGTTTCTATTTCCTTAAATCCGTTGCCCTTGTATTCATCATTTTGCAATCCTGAACCAGTTGAACTCGATGAGGAAGAGGAAGAACTTCCTGATGCAGATTGAGATTGGCTTGGCAGTGAGATGCAATCGGTTGGAGAAACGGCATAAAGGCCTTGTCCTATTTTATTAATGACTTCGGATTCAACAACACTACGGTCGACCCATCCTCTTTTCACTGTAACACTGGAATTGGCTACATAATATTGATTGTCTTTCTTCATGAGAATGGCGATGTAGTGTCCTGCTCCAGATTCAGCAAACACTCTAGTTCCTGATATCGAAGCTAAAACCGCCTTTCCTTCATCTAAAGTTTGATCAAGAGATTGCATGGATTGTGATATATTTTCTATGTTCATATGAAAGTAATCATGAATCTCAGGATTTAATGTAATTCCACTGTAATTATTTGTGCCTCTTAGCGCTTCTTTGTAGGTGGGATTATTGCAAAAATACTCTGCAAATTGTTCTGAATAAACATCTGAGCCAAAACTTCTTAAAATGTTAGAAACAGCAAAACTCCAACAAGCCCCATTATCCATTTTTTCATTTGAACTGACATCGCAATATGGAATCTGAGCGAAGAGCGTTCCAGCTGGATAGTTTGTTCCTTCAATCGTAATGTCTACATTAGATGTATCGCTATATAATATGTTTACCAGACTGCTTTCTGTGATTTTATGACATTCTTTTGCTTGAACTGGTATGATAACACTTAATAAAAGAACTAAAATGAATAGCTTAGTTTTTTTCATTTTTTTTCACCTGCTTTTAATACTCAATTTCAATAGTCGAATCGAGTTTATTAAATATTTTACTAATAATATAATTCAATCTTCGATAAATGTAAAGAGAATCAATTACTAAGACGAATCCAATTAAGATACTGATATTTGAAATTGGTAGTAAATTAAAGAATTCATTTTGGAACAGTAAGCAATAGATAAATCCAAATAGCATGGTAAAGAATAGCGTTCCTCTTAACCAGGTAAATGGTTTACAAATCTTGTATAAGTAGATTAATCCTGTTACGGTAGTTAAGAATACCGAAATGGTACTTTTCATCTCATAAGTTAAGTGAAATACGTTGGCAAAGCAAGTGACTAAGATGACATTGAATACTACAGTCATGGCCGTTGGAAGGGCTTTACTTACTACTTTTAATAAGAAATTTCCTTTGACTAAATCATTGTTTGGTTCTAATGCTAAAATAAAGGATGGGGTACCAATTGTAAAAGTTGTAATTAATGTGAGTTGAATGGGAATGAACACATATTTTTCTAATGTAAATACGGAAAATAGTATTAAAATGACCGTATATATGGTTTTCACTAACAATAAAGAGGCTGATCGTTCGATGTTATTAATGGTTCTTCTACCCTCTGCTACTATGTGTGGCATCGAATCAAAGTTGTCATCAAGTAGTACTAGTTGGGCAACGTTTCTTGCTGCATCAGATCCACTTGCTACTGAAATTGCACAGTCCGATTTTTTTAGAGCAAGCACGTCATTTACTCCATCTCCGGTCATGGCTACTACTCTTCCATCATTTTGTAAAGCTTCTACAATGACTTTCTTTTGAGTTGGACTTACCCTTCCAAAAACTTGATATTTTAAAGCACAAACCTTTAATTCTTCATCATCCATATTGCTCACGTCAATGCCTTTAATATCCTTTAAGCCTACCCTTTTAGCAATGGATAATACCGTTGAAACATTATCTCCAGATATAATTTTTACTGATACGCCTTGGCTCTTAAAATAGTCTAAGGTGTCTTTGGCTTCAGGTCTAATGATATCTTCAATAATAATAAATCCAATTATTTCTAAACTTTCCGGTTCTTTTTTGATTTTTTCTTTGGAAGTAGCAATACATAAGACTCGATAATCCTCTTGATAAGATGAGATTTCACTCTCAATACTCTTAAATTTGTCTTTTAATAAAAATTCGGGTGCTCCTATATAAATACTATCATGATTTTTAAAACTCATTCCGGCAAATTTTCGCGAGGAAGAAAAAGGAAGTGTGCTTGTTACTTTGTCTTCTACTAAACTTTTAAATTTTTCTTTCATTGCCTTCATGGTAGGACTTTCATCTTGGATATTTCTAGCATACAAAGATAAGAGTTCTTGCATTTCTTCTGTCGTATGTTTTTTGTAAGGTAAAATATTATGAACTTTCATTTTTCCTTCTGTTAGAGTTCCTGTTTTATCTAAGCATATGACATCTACTCTAGCCAGTGTTTCAATACAATAGAGTTGTTGAACTAACACTTTATATTTTGATAAACGAATGACCGAAACCGCCATCACAGAACTTGTGAGTAATACAAGTCCTTCTGGAATCATTCCAATTAAAGAGGCTACTGTTGTAAATATGGCTTCGGTAATACTTTCTGTGACATGATATTGACTTATAAACATGATTACAGAGATGGGAACAATGAGAATCGATAAAATCTTTAGTAAGGTTTCAAAGGAATTCATAATAATAGAATTGACTTTTTTTTCGTACTTTGCTTCTTTTGATATCTGAGATACATAGTTTTCTTCCCCAACATGTTCCACTCTAGCATGAGCACTACCACTTACTACAAATGAACCCGATAGTAGCATATCTCCTTTTTTCTTAGAAATGGCATCTGCCTCCCCTGTAATTAACGATTCATTGACTTCAATTTCACCATCTAACAAAATGGCATCTGCAACTATTTGATGTCCTGTGGATAAGACTATGATATCATCTAACACTAACTCTTCAATTCCTAAAGTAACTTCTTCTTTGTTTCGAATGGCCTTTACTTTTGTTTCGGATAATACCGATAAACGATCAATGATTCTTTTGGAGATGATTTCTTCTATAATGCTGATAATAGAATTTATGATAATTACTCCCATGAATAAACAGTTTTTAAGTCCTTGCAAAAATTCTCCATTTAAAATTCCTGCGATAAAAACGGCGCTTCCTAAAGCAATATTTAAAAAATTAAAATAATTGAAAAAATTACTTGTAATAATTTCTTTTATACTTTTGGTTTTGGGTTGGTGATCAATGTTTACTAAATTCTCTTGAATTCTTTTTTCCACCTGTTCTTTGGTTAATCCTTCTTTGATATTTGGTTCATAACGTTCCATTTTCTTCACCTACTCATCTAGTATTATACCATGCTTTTCTTTTTTTTCTAAAGAATATTATAGATTTTTCAGTAAATCTTTAGTAAAATAGGCTTAGATGTATAGAGGTGGTTCTGTGAAAAAATCTTATGTTTTATTTTTTTTCCTATGTTTTATTTTCTTTCCTTGTGTTGTCTTAGCCGAGAATCTCTATTCCTCTAAAACTTCCATTTCTTTTAACTCTACTTGGGAATATGCGAGTTTTTCTAAAATTCATTCGGGTCAATCTGTTCTATACAAAACTGCCTCGAATTCTAATGGGCATACTGTTGCTATCAACGCAGGGCATGGAACTCAAGGTGGTACGAGTGTAAAAACACTTTCTCACCCTGATGGTACCGCTAAAGTGAGTGGTGGAACGAATGCTGCAGGAGCTGTAGAATCTTATGCAATTTCATCTGGTATGGATTTTAATGATGGTACTTCTGAAGCGACAGTTACTCTTAAAATGGCTGAGAAAACAAGAGATTTGTTACTTCAAAACGGATTTGATGTTTTAATGATTCGAGATGGGAATGATGTTCAATTAGATAACATTGCTCGAACCGTCATAGCTAATAACAATGCTGATATTCATCTTGCTATTCACTGGGATGGAGACGGACTCTCCTATGATAAAGGTATATTTTTTATGAGTGTTGTAGATGATGACTCATACCGAAATATGGAACCTGTCAAAAGTCATTATCAAGAACATGATGCTTTAGGAAGAAAAATTATTTCTGTTATGAAAAGTGATGGGATAAAAGTTCACGGCAACGGGGAAATGCCTAACGATTTAACTCAAACTTCTTATTCCACAATTCCATCCATTGATATAGAGTTTGGAAACCAATCTTCTTCTCATGACGATGCCACATTAAATACCTTAGCAAATGCTTTTGTTCATGGTATCAGTGAATACTTTGATACTTCTTTTACTCCTTCCAATGGTGGTTCTGGAAGTTCAAACACGGTTTCTTCTACTTTAAATTTAAATGAATATTCTTTAACAAGTGAACAACGTAGTACCTTAGAGGAAGCCATGAAAAGCTGGCCTAGTGAAATAGAAGCTGGAAGATTGGAAGTGATTAAAAAAGCGTTATCCTTAATTGGAAAAGGGATACTTTATGATAAAGGAAGTAGAGCACATCCAGAGAATCCTAATCCTAAGTCCCATGATTGTTCTTCTTATGTTTCTTGGGCATTTTATCAAGGCGGGTATAATATTGGACTTAAAACTACACCTGAATTTGCTGCAGACACTGCAAATTTTTCTGAGATAAATAAATCTGATTTAATTCCAGGGGATATTGCTTTAAATAGTAGAAATGGTGGAGGTGACACTGGTACTGTAAACCATGTTGGTATTTATTTTGGAAACGCGAACGGAAAAAATGTTTATTTGCATTCTACTAATCATAATGGCGTTAGTGGTCCTCAAATACGACATGGAGAAGGTAATTTTAAAGTTTATTTTCGTTATAAGAATTTTGGAGATGATATGACTAGTGTCAGTAGTGGTAGTTCTTCAAGTGGAGGAAGTACTGGTTATGTGAGTCAAGGATTACAAGATGATGAATATGAGGATAACGGATTTAAAGAAATGGAAACAGAAGATATTACTTGCAGAAATGTATTTATGGATGATGATGGAGAATTAAATGAACTCGGAGAATTTGTCCAAGGATTGTTTACCCTGATTAAGATTGCTGCTCCAGCGCTAGTGATTATCTTAAGTACCATAGATTATGTCAAAGCAATTGCAAATTCCGATGATTCTGAAATGAAGAAAGTGACCTCTAAAGTATTAAAAAGAATCATCTTTGGAGTGGTCATCTTCTTACTTCCATTCTTACTGGATTTATTATTTCATTTGTTTGGACTATATGATTTAAGCACCTGTGGAATGGGAGGAAATATGGAAGAAATCTATGAAGATCCAGGAGATTAAAAAAGGAACTCACCTATACCCCTAGGTGAATTCCTTTTTTTTTGAGTATTTTTTTACGAATAAAATCACAGGGAATGACTGTAAAAGCAAGGACTAGAACTAGCATGAGTTCAAAAGGAGTTAATCCAAACGTTCGAAAGACTACTCCTCCTTTATAGATTAAAATCATTTGAACGCATGCGATAAATAAAAATGTGATTAAAAAGACACTGTTCTCATGAAGATGAGCTAAAATGTTTAATCTGTGAGTTCGGGCGTTAAAAGCGTTTCCGATTCCTATAAAAATAAATAAGGCAAAATAAGCTGTCATAAAATACTTTTGATTACTATCCATTCTTATGAGGCTTTTTATCCATGGAGATTTTAAAAAGAAAATACAGAGTAAAGCTGAATAGAGTCCGGTGAATATAATCTCTGAATACATGTACTTGTTTAATATAGGTTCATCTTTTCTTTTGGGAGGTTCCTTCATAGTTTCTTTTAAAGCCGGTTCAAAGGAAAAAGCGAGTCCTGCAAATGTGTCCATAATCATATTAATCCAAAGCATTTGAATGATGGTGATGGGAGTACTGACTCCTATAAAAGGACCAATGATTGATAAAAATAAAGCACAAAAGTTGCAAGTTAATTGATAGATAATAAATTTACGAATGCTTTTAAAAATCGTTCTTCCATAGAGAATTGCATCTGAGATGGATAAGATGTTGTCATCTAATATAACAATATCACTGGCTTCTTTGGCTACTTCACATCCACTTCCCATGGCAAAGCCTACATTTGCTTTTTTGAGGGCTGGAGCATCATTGACTCCATCGCCTGTCATCCCTACTATCAGATCTTTTTGTTGAGCGATTTTCACTAGTTTGCTTTTATCCTGAGGAAGTGCTCTTGCAATCACTTTGATTTTAGGTAATATCTTTAAAAGTTCCTCATTACTATAAGAATTAAACTCTGTGCTAGATAATACCAAATCGCTTTCTTCTTTTAGGATTCCCACTTCTTTTGCTATGGAAGTGGCTGTTTCTCTAGCGTCTCCTGTAATCATTACTACTTGAATTCCTGAGTCTTGAATGAGTTCTACTCCCTTTTTGGCTTCTTTTCTAATTTCATCTTTTAATGCAACAAAGGCAATGAAAATAAAATTATTATCATTATATTTTGCTAAAGTGATGACTCTAGCTCCTTTTCTTGTCATCAATAAAATCTGATTTTCTAAATGTGATTTATTGTATAAATTTTTTATTTCTCCTGAAGAAGTCATATATTGATTACATTTCTTTAAAAGAATCTCACTAGCCCCTTTATAGTAAGTTACTCTTTTATTGTTTTCTTCTATTTCAATACTAGAATATTTCTCCTTGCTATTAAAAGGAATTTCATTGATAATTTTTCCTTTTTCTATGCCATTCTTAAAAAAATCTAGTAAGGCTCTGTCAGTCGCATTTCCTCCAATGCTTTTCCCTTCTTTGTTTTTGCTACTACTATTATTCCACCCCATACTTTTTTCTAATGTATCTTTCATACTGTTATTTTTTATGTCTTTTTCTGATTTCAGATGATTTCCTTCTGCTAAGACTATTTCAGTGACTTCTAATTTTCCTTTGGTAATAGTACCTGTTTTATCGGTAAATAAAATATTTAGGGATCCTGCTGTTTCGATTCCGACTAGTTTTCTTACTAAAACGTTACTTTTTAACATTTTCTTCATGTTGCTTGATAATACTAAGGTAATCATCATGGGAAGTCCTTCTGGAACTGCCACAACAATAATCGTTACTGATAAAGTCAAGGCATAGATGAAATGGTCAAACATGACTCTTGGATTTGAAATAGTACTAAGTATAGCAGAAATGTCAAAGTGATTATCCATGACTAGTACTGAAAATAGATAGGAAAAAGTCACTAGGAATGCCCCGATATATCCTATTTTACTAATGGTTTTAGCAAGGCCAAATAGACGTGTTTTTAATGGAGAGTCTGGTTCTTCTTCTTGAATTTCTTTAGCAAGATTTCCATACAGGGTTTGATCTCCTACTTTTTGAGATAACATCATCCCTTTTCCTTCGTAGATGTTCATTCCTCTTAAAAGTTTACTCTTCTCTTCTAGGGTCTTACTGGCTTCTTTTTTTTGTTCTCTCGTTTCTCCATTGAGTTTTGATTCATCCACATATAAACTTCCTTCAATTAAAAATCCATCGGATGGGACACTATCTCCACTTTCAAGGAGAATTAAGTCTCCAACTACCACTTCTTCTAATTTGATTTCGACGATTTGATTGTTGCGTTTGACTTTGACTTTTTGACTTTCTTGTTCTTCTTGGAGTTTTTTAAATGTCTCTTCGCTTCCATATTCACTGATGGTAGATATGAATGAAGCAATCAAAACTGCAATTAAAATGCCTAGGGTCTCAAAATAATCGAAATCTTTAAATAAGAAGATGACCTTCACTGCTAGAGCAATCAATAAGATTTTGATAATGGGATCTCCTAAGGATTCTAAAAACAAGCTAAAAAAAGATTTTTTCTTGATTTCAGTTAATGAGTTTTTTCCATATTTTTTTCTATTTTCGATTACTTCTACATCACTTAGTCCAGTATGTTCCATAGTTATTTGTAATCACCTATCAAAGTATATGGAACTTTTCTTTGTCTTATGATAATTTTTTGATTGGTCTTTTAGACATAGCAAATATTATATTTATCTTATCTAAATCAGGTTCAAAAAAAGACCTTTTTTGAAGGTCTAATCTAGATTAACATTGTGGTAGATTTCTGTAACGTCATCAATGTCATTTAATAGTTTTAATAGAAGATTAAATGTGTCTAGTTCTTCTCCTTCTAAAGTTACTTTGTCTTTGGCATACATTCCTTCTTCATCTAGTTCATATTCTACATTTGGGATTAGTTTTTCTAAGACGTCTTTGACTTTATTATGGTCGGTTGGTTTTAACGTAATAATAATTTCCCCATCAACACTTTCAAAATCTACGGGTTCAATTCCTTCTTCTAATAAAGCATTAAATATTTCTTCTTCTTTCTCTGATTTAATACTAATAATGGCTAAATAATCATAGTTATAAGAAACTGAATTATTGACTCCTAAACTTTTATGAACTTTGGTGAAGGCAGCACGTACCATTCCCACTGTCCGATTAACATTATCCGTTAATGTTTTCACAATTAAAGTGGAAGCTCCAGGTCCAAAACCCTCATAAGTAATGGCTTCATACTCTTCTCCACTATTACCTTTGGCTTTATCAATGGCTCTTTTGATAATATCATTGGGAACTTGTTCTTTTTTTGCTTTCTCTACTAATCTTTTTAAAATGGTATTACTCTCTATTTCAGGTACACCTCTTTTGGCTGCTAGATAGATTTCTTTGGCATAGTTTGTATAGATTTTTGTCTTGGCCATACCATTTTTTTGAATACTTAGTTTCCTTACTTCATAGGCTCTTCCCATATGTCTTCCCTCTTTCTGTGTCCATTCTATCATAATTTTGCAAAAGAAAAAAGGCTATTCTTGCCTATTTTACTGCAACTGCATCAATCGCCAGTTTTCCTGCAAATGTTCCACTTGTCAAATATACTTGATCAACACTCGCATTTTCTAACCAAATATAGAAGGTAATGGTATCTGTTTGTCCTGGGGCTAATGTCAAAGCATTGGCATCATCAATTAATGTTTTTGTTAGATTACTTACGATTGTTCTATCCGTATTTCCTTCTACTCCAAGATTTGTGGTATCTAAAAAGTTTCCAGTTACTATTTTCGAATTGGTTCCACTTACAACTGCAGCCCATTTAAAATACTGGCTAGATAAGTTTTTGGTCATTTCCATTTCTTTTAAATACAAATTGTATTTTCCATTAATATTAGAAGTGGATTCATTTGTTACTGTAAACGTCACTTTATCTGTTACTACATCTGCATAGTTATTCTCTGTAATTTCTGTTAGTTGCAAATTATTAGTATTAATCCGATCTACTTGTTCTAAGGTTGTGGTAAGATTTAAAACGGCTGCTTTGGACTCAGCAACATCTGACTTTCCTGTCATTCCAATCATATAAAAGGCATAACTAATTCCTATTCCCATTGTTATGACAAGTAATATCACAATAATACTTAGCGTGATATTTCTCATATTTTTCTTTTTTTCCATATGTACTCTCCTAATCTATTTTTATTATACTAAACCAACTTTTATTTCTCAAGGGTTAAAGTACACAACACCATATTTTTCTCCGTCTTTTATTAAGACTAATGTTGCTGAATTGTCATATCCCATTTTTTCTTTGTAGGTCCAACTAGCTTTAACTCGATATCCATCTTCTTTGCTTTCATCTGGCATTTCAAAACTATATTCTGAAACATCAGTAATTTCAACAGATTCTACTTCTGGTAATTCTTGTTTTCTAGTGCCATCTAAGTTGTTTTCTACTGTTTTATAAATTGAGTTTTGGGCCACTGACTTAAATGAGGTGACGGCTCCAGAGTATACATACTCTAACCCTCCTACATCATATCTACTCAATTTATTATTAATGGTATATAAATCAATAATAAATAGTTTGCTAATTAATTTTAAATACTCTTCTTTATCATAATCTTCTTGATTTAAGAGTTCTTTTAATTCTTCAAAGTTCTTTTTAAATAATTCTGTATCTCTATCTTCTAATGTATACCCATATTTATCAATCGAATTTGTGACTTGCACCACTTGAACTTCTCCAGGTTCTTTTTTCTTTGGTAAGAAATTCTTTATCCCCAAATATCCTACATAACCAATGACTCCTATTATAATTATCACAAAAAATACTTTCACAAATTTTTTAGGTTTTCTTCTTTTCATAATCTGCCCTCAATTCTTTTAACTAAAACTATTATAACATTGTAAAATAATTCTTGCAATTCTTTTTCCTATTTGATATATTATTTATGTCAGTTGCAGGTATAGTACAGTGGTTAGTATGCGACCTTGCCAAGGTTGAGACGGCAGTTCGAATCTGCTTACTTGCTCCATAGTGAAATCTGCTCGAGCTTTTCGAGTTTTTTTATGGTTCAAATTCCCACGTTTCAGTTTGGAAGATTACAAAGACTATCCTGCTTTATAATGAATAGATGAAACTATGGTACATATAGGTAATCTATCAAACTTTAACGAGATAAGAGTTTTCGAAGATTATTATTATTAATTTTCAAAATTATAAAAGAGCGATTAATATCGCTCCCTGCAATCAATTGCATCTATTTTTTTTTGATTGAATATCATTTTCTCTTTTTTTAGTATTTTTAATACTAGCTGTAGTTCTATTTTTCACCCATTTATGTAGTCAATAATTCGTTTAGTCTTATTGAAATTACTATCGTATACTTTTCCATCAATGAAAACGTCTTCTCTGCGCAGTTTTTCATCTAATCTATTTTTTCAGATTCGTTTGTTCTTGTTATTCTCACAATGAATAGTTACCTAAAAAAATGAACCATGTTTTATTCGAGCTAGATGTTTACTTTTTGATGTGTATGGTATAAAATCAAAATCAAAATAAGTATAAAATCCACCTTTTGGAAAATTTAAATAATCGTTAATTTCCTCAGTTGCTTTTTCAGATATTTTAGTAATTCTTATAGGCCCATTTTTGGTTAAAACCAAAGGGACAATATATCTTGTTTTGGATTTCGTATTAATACAATATTTTCCTGCCACAGGATTATTGCTTTGATAAACTTTATCAGCATTTTGAAATTTTCTAAAACTTTCAGATAAATAATTATCCTCACAATTTAAGATTTTATGAATGATATCACTTTCTGATAAAGAATATAAGTCCTCTATTGATAAATAACCTGCATTATTCATAGACTTGCACATATCCGCTATAAATTGCATTACTGTTCTATCTTTATCACTTACCCATTCAGGCCATAATTTAGATATAGTGTGAATATACTCTTCACAGACTTCTTTGTCTTTAAATGCTAATTCATCTATCCCATCTTCATTTTTGGTTACAATAATATTATTATAGATTCTTTTTATTCTATCTAATTCCCAAACTCTAAAAAAAGTTAAACCGCTTGAAAAGTTATTTTCAAATCTATCAGCAGATAGTTTAGGGGTATCATTATCCGCTATAGGATACATTTTATAATCATTAATTTCTTCTAATTTGATGTTCTCTCTTTGCAACAATCGATTAATTTCTTTTGAATTTCGAATGATATCCGTCGTTCTTTCTTCAGTAGATTCTTGCTTTTCAGAATCCCCATTCATAAAATCAATACAATGTTTAAAAGCAGGTGTGGCAATATCATGAAATAAACCTGCTAACGTCTGTTTTTTGTCGTGAGTAAAGTGCCATATAATCAAGGCAACTCCAACACTATGATCTAAATTGGAATACCAATATCTTACATTAAAACATTTGGAATAATCTGTTCCACAGTTCAGGCTAATTTTTCCAATTCGTTGCATTTCTGGAGTGTTAATGTATTCTAATATCCAATCTGGAAATTCTGGTGATAGAATACTAAAATACTGTTTTACTTCGTCATTTAAATTGTCATAGTAATTTTCCATATTCTATTACTCCTTCTCTTTGTAATTGTTGACCTTTTCTATTATATCATTGAAATTTTAATTTTACTATTTTTTCTTATTCTACACTTTTTAAAGAATCAATCATATTGATTTTTTTCAAGGTAAAGTGAATTAGGATGGATACTAACATTGTAAAACTTAACATATACAAGAAGGTCTTGATATAACTTTGAATTGTAATCATTCTCAAAAACTGGACGAAATCCATCTCGATAGAAGATACAATAAAATTCACAAACGGTTTTCCTAAAATCATTCCTAATAGAATTCCTAAAATGGTGATAATAAAGTTTTCTTTGATGATGTAATTATCTACTTCACGATTGTAAAACCCTAATACTTTTAATGAGGCAATTTCTCTTTTTCTTTCACTAATATTGATATAGGATAAATTATATAGTACAACAAAAGATAATACTGCAGAGAAGGCAAATAAAATCAGTACGACTGAATCTAGGGGTTGTAACATCGTATTAATGTTTTCTCTGGTGTTGTCTACATTTAGAATCATTGAAACATTTTCATTTTTCATGAGTTCTCTGGTTAATTCATTCTCATATTTTCTATCATCCATCTTGATATAGGTCATATTTATTTGATAATCCCCCATTTCTTTTTGGTAGGTATTTTTATTCATCATGATATAATGGGCTACATAGTTTTCAAAAATATCATGAATGATGAAATGGTATTGTTTGTTGTCATTTGTCTTCACTAGGATGGAATCTCCTTTTTTTAGGTGATTTACACTAGCGAGTTTGGAAGATATGACGATTTCATCATCTTGTAATTTGATTTCTTCTTGATTCTCTATAGAATGTAGTTTAAATATTTCATTGCTTGCACTATAGTCCTCTACTCCCATGAGATAGACTGCTAGATTTCCTACTGTTGCTTGAACTAATTTTCCTTCAACCTTTGATTTGATATGAGAACTGTTCAATAACTCTTCTTGATATTCATACCCATTCGTATAATAGATTAAATCATCATATAAGAATAGTTCATCAAATTGTTTCGTTGGAATGTTGACAATGGAGTCTCGAATCCCATATCCTGTTAGTAATAGAATCGTGCATCCCATGATTCCAACTACTGTCATAAATACTCTTTTTCTATAACGAATAATATTTTTTATGGTCACTTTATTTGAAAAGCGAATTTTCTTCCAAATTCTTGTTTTTTCGAAAAATAAATTTTTAATACTCTTTGGTGCTTTAGGTCTCATTAAAGAGGAGGCACTTTCTTTAATAATGCTTTTTATCGTCAGCATGGTACTTCCTGTAATACAAATCATAGCAATGAGAATTCCTATAAGTATTATTAATGGATTGAAATAAAGATGATGGTTAGGGAGATTATATAACATTTGATACATTTGCCAAACAAAGCGAGTTAGAAAATGCATTCCAAAGATGGAACCTAATACTCCTCCTAGAATCGTAGCTAACAATGAATAAATAATATATTTCATCATGATATGGATATTACTAAAACCTAGTGCTTTTAATGTTCCGATTTCAGTTCTATCCTCTAAAGCCATTCTTGACATACTCATAATACTCATGAAGATAGCAACAATGAAGAAGATGGTTGGAAAGGCTTGGGCAAGTTTTTCAATACTCTTTCCTACACCAATATAGGTTGTATAATCACTGTTATCCTCTCTTGTTGTCACATACCAGGTTGGCTTTTCTAAAGAATTTACTTCTTCTTTGGCTTGATTTATTTTTCTTTCAAAATCTAACCTTTGATTTTGATATTCTATCCAGCCTTCATTGTATTTTTTTAATCCATTATAATAGGTTATAAAGCCCTTTTGTAACTCTTTTTCTCCTTGTTGTAAGACTTGCTTTTGGTTATATAATTCTTTAGAATTTTCCTCTAAGAGTAAGGTTGATGATTTCAGTTCTTGTTCTTTTTCTTGAATTACATTCTCTGCATATTGTAATTTGCTGATTGCATCCATCAATTCTTTTAATTTATCCACGGAATCGATATATTGATTTAAAAAAGAAATCATTTGATCGTAGTGAGCAATATTTTGAGGAATCGCTTGTTTTAGATTTTCAATCTTTGTTGGATTCATCATGGTTGTGAGTAGTTTCTCTTGGATAGTTGTTATTTGTATTTGGTTGATATACTCTACTACTTCATTATAATGGCTGATGTTATTAGGAATTCCTTTGATGATTTCTTTTTTTGCCTGTTCATATCCTTCTTTTATGGATTCATTTATTTTTTCAGGATACCCGTGAGCGTATAAGTAATCAATTGCTTTGTCATAATCCTCTTTGTACGCAAAATCTTCTTTGGCAATATTTTTTAATGACTCTTTTGAAACTACTTTATGATTCCATAGATCCATTAACGTTGAAATGTCTTCCATAGTTAAATGATACTGACTTAGATTGGTTTCTAATTCTTTTTTGCCGTTTTCTATTTTCTTTTTTTCTTGGTTGAGTAGATGATATCCTTCATTGATTTGATTTCTTGTTTTCTCGATTTCTTGTTCTGCCTCTTGAAGTTGTTTTTTACTCTTTTCTAAAAGTTCTTTTTTTTCATTTAAAGTAGCTAATCCCAAGTCCATTTCTTGTTTACTATTTAGTAGTGTTTTTTTAGCTTCTTCTAATTTTTGATTTCCTTCCTCTTCTTGTTTATTGATTTGTGACATGGCTTGATGATAGATTTCTTTGTATCTTGCTTCTTCTCTGTACTCTGTGATAGCTTTAATTTCTCCTAATCCATAATCTACAAGTTCTTTGTAATCCTTTTCGCTTGTAACCCGTTCTTTTGCTCCTTTAAAAGTCATATTAATTTCACTGTAATAATCTAAGTCAAAAACCTCATCTAATGTGTATGCATAATAATTGACTGATCCTGTTCCAATGGTTGTAGTTCCCCTATTCAGAGTGGGACCTCCTGCGACAAGATAAATGGGACTATTTACAGTTCCTACAATTTTAAACTCTTTATTTTTTAATTTTTCATCTGGATCTTCTAAAATAATCCAGTCTCCTATTTTAAAATCCGTTGTTTTTAAGAAATATTCTTCTACTACAATTTCTTCTTGACTTTTTGGTAATGTACCTTCTACTACTATGATGTGATTGATTTCTGAGTTGATAGCATTTAGTCTTATGACGTATTTTGTATCTTCAATTTCTAAATAGGTATCTTTTGTATGAATTCCTTGAACGTTTTCGACAAGAGATAATTTTTGTAGTTCTCTTACGTCTTCCTCAGTTAATCCTAAAGTAGATATTATCTTTGCATCATAGACTTTATTATTATCATAATACTCATCTAGAGAATATAGCATCGTTTTAGAAGCAAGCCTCATTCCTGCAAAGACGGCAACTCCTAAGAAACTCATCACAAGAAGGGATAAAAATCTTTTGTAACTTTTTTTGATTTCCCTTATGCAGATTGTAATCATTCTATCTTTCATGTTTACCACTCAATCTCATCTATGCTCTTTGGCTTTTTGTTTGTGATAATCTCTTCTGCTTTCCCATTTTTAAATTTAATGATTTTATCTGCCATTGGGGCAATTGCAGAATTGTGAGTAATAATAATCACAGTCATGTGTTCTTCACGAGAGGTTTTTTCTAGTAGTTTTAATATACTTTTTCCTGTTTTGTAATCTAGGGCTCCTGTTGGTTCATCACACAAGAGTAGCTTTGGATTTTTAGCTATTGCACGCGCAATGGCCACTCTTTGTTGTTCCCCTCCTGATAGTTGGCTAGGATAGTTGTGGATTCGATTTTTTAATCCTACTTGTTCTAATACTTTTTTTGGATCTAAATGGTTCTTGTTTAATTGAACCGCAAGTTCGACATTTTCTATGGCCGTTAGATTTTGGATTAAATTATAGAATTGGAACACAAAGCCAATATCTCTCCTACGATAAGTAATCAGTTCTTTCGAAGAGTAATTGGTGATATCATTTTCTCCAATAATGACCTTACCATTGGTGGCAGAATCCATTCCCCCTAGAATATTTAAACATGTAGTTTTCCCTGCTCCAGAAGGGCCGAGTATCACCACAAGTTCTCCTTTTTCTATTTCAAATGAAGCTTTATCTAGGGCTTTTATTTCAATTTCTCCCATTTGATAAATCTTATCCACATTTTTAAATTCAATATAAGACATAACACCAACTCCCCCAAAAGTGCTTTCTATTATAGCATACTTACTTTTAGAATACATCTTTTTTTAAAATGAAAAAGATGTTTCTTTTTCAAGATACATCCTATGAGTATAAACTTTCTAATATGACATTTTTAGAAGTAGAAAGTTGTTTTTGGGCTTATTCTTTCTAATTTTTTAACATATTCTTGTTGTTCTTGAATACATTTTTCTAAAATACTTTCTAGATTCTGATATCCAAGTTCTAAATTTTTCATTGCTGAATTTAAGACCTTTAATGAAAGGTCAATATTACCATTTAACTTTGTTAATCGTTCTAATATCCAATCTTGAGTAAATACATCCCCCATAGTTCTCTTGTTCTTTATAGAAGAATTCTCTATGTTTTATAATCTGCTTCAATACTTCTTTGTCCATACCATAAGTAACCTTTTTTATCCGATATGATAGTATTTTAGGATTTAAATCTTTGTCTTCAGAACTAAGTATCACTTTGTGAAATAGTCCAAAATATCGGTTATAAATTTGTTGAACATATTTACTAGACCCATTCATTTGGTCAAATCGATCCACCGCTAAATTTAAGTTTTCTATTTTTTTGATTTCACAGAATTTTGATATTACATCTCGAGTGATATCTTTTGATTGATATGGACAATCAATTTTTTTTCTTTTCAAAGTAGAATACTCTTTTAATTGTTGATCAAATCTATTTTAGTAATTGAAGAACTAATTCAAATTCTTTTTGAAAATTTTTTTCAAATACAATGGGATAATTCTCTTTTATGTACAATAAGATATTAAGTGCAAATTTCAATTCATAAAAATAGTCAAAAACATCTGATGCATATCGTTCATTTGGTTCTCTGGCCATCTTCACGATTCCGTCTGGACAATCATAAATAGTTTGTTCTTTACACCCTAATCCCTTTTGTTCTAAACTTTGTAAAATCGTTGTTTTTCCTACTCCTGTTCCACCTGTTAAAATAATTATCTTATTTGTTGACTCCATGATATCATTGATTTCGTTATCTACAGGTTCTCTTATAAATTCTTTTGAAGCGAGAAACTCTTTTTCTCTTTTTTGTAGCATCGTTAAAACCTCCCCGATTTGCTAGATTTATTATAGCACGTATTATTTTAGAGATTTGTGTAATTATATGTTGAATATTTACCGAAGAAATAGTTTCTATGTTTTTTTGATTGAATAATTTGATTAAGGCACATCTTTTTTTCTATTATCGATAGATTTGATTGATATTATTCAAATATTTCTTTCTCATCGCGAGCACAATATGAGAAGCAATTTCCAAACTAGTCTCTTCCATATTCTTTGTGGTTGTATCTAAATACAAGGAATCTCCTACACTTGTTTTCATAAATTCTAACATTCGTTTTAAACTATTATTATATTCGTTTATGTTTTGCTCATTTAAGAATCTTCTGTTTTCTAGGGCTAAACTAGATTGATAATCTCTTTTTAAAGCGGTGATTGGATCTGCATAGGTCAGTACTAAGAAGTCTATCATTTCTTTAGATTCCTGAGCATATCTTTGTTGTAATTCTTGGTAAAGTTCCTCTTGTATATCTCCGTTTAGGTATCCTCGATCATTCCATATTTGACGGTCATTTAAGGAACGGTCAATCACAATGACATCACTTTTAGTTTTTCTGGCCTCTTTTAATTGTTTTGAAACTTCTTCTTGTATTGCAACATGAAGTTTTGATTTTGATTCAGTTTTATAGAAAGGCCTAACTTGTTCTTTATAATATTTTGAAGTGGTAAACTCTTCAATACTATCGACTTTAAAGCCACCTTTTGTAAAAAAATCTGTAATATTTTGAATTGCAGTGGTTTTCCCTGTTCTTGGAGTTCCCGTAAACTCAATTACAAATGGAGTTTGAAGATTTGAAAAACGCTTTAGTTTTAATAGTTCTTCTTTCTGTGCTTGTAATATCATTCTTTTGCTATAACCATTTTGATTTCCGTTAAAAATCGTATCTTTTAAATAAGTATCTTCTTTTCCATAGAATACTCTCTCTAGATTATCCTTAAAGGTTTTGAAGATAGGCCATTTCTCATCTTGACCATGGATTAAACTTTTAAACATCTCTGTATAATACCATTTTTGTTGTTCTTCTCCACAATTAAATGCATCAAAGTTTCTTTCACTATTTTTTTGAAACTTTATTCTTAAGTCTTCAAGATTATCGATTTTATCGGCACAGATGACAAGTTTATCTTTCAAACTTAAATCTCTAGTGCTTTCAATAGCCCTCTTCTTTCTCTCTATCCAAGGAAGTGTCTTATCTAACTCAGAAGCATTTTTCACAAGTCTAGTCACTTCGCTTCCAAACGTAGATTCTATATCCTCAAAAGAATATTTTGTATCTTCTACTACATCATGTAAATATCCTGCTGCTATGATCTCATCATCATATCCATGACTTTCTAAGATTCTTCCTACGTTTAAAGGATGAAGAATCATTGGCTTTTCGGTCTCATTTTTTCTTACTTGCCCCCTGTGGGCATTTATGGCAAATTCTTTTGCTTTTTCTTTTAAATCTGACATATTTTCCTCCCATTTTCTACATTTTTATTTTATCATATTTCATGTTTAAATAAAACAAAAAATGAGAAATTCCTATTTCTCATTTTTCGACTCTATGATTTCTATCAATTTTAATGCTGCATAACTGGGAATCTGATTTTTTTTGAGGGCATATCCTAAAGGTCTGGTTGGAAGAATGATAGGAACGTTTATTTCAAATAGGGATTTTCCTAATTCTTCTTTGATAAACTCTCTAGTTAAAAGAGCAATCCCAAAGTCATTTTGAGCTAAGTTTCTTCTTAGTAAATGACTGACTACCTCCATTTTTGGGGTGCATTTTAAATTGTGTTCTTTTAAGAAAGTATTAAAATGCGTTCTTGTCAAAGAAGGAGATTTTGGAAGTAAAATATCTTCTTTAAATAATTCTTCATAGTTTAGATACTTTTTGTTTTGATATTTTTTGCTTCCGACGAATATGTCATGGAGAGTCTCTAACTTCGTATAGTCCATGTCTTTGATTTCACTAGAAGGAATTGCTGTGATGATGATATCTAATGAACCATTTCTTAAGGAAGTCATTAGATTCTCTGTCAAATCATTTGTAATATGAATATCGATATTAGGATACTTTTGATGAAACTCACTCAAAAATGGCATTAAGTACGTACTAGAGATTGTTGAAGTAGACCCGATTAAAAGGGTTCCTTCTTCTAGTTTTTTTAATGATTCTAATTTGCGTGCTCCATTAATAAAGTAATTCATTCCTTCTTTGATGTAGTCATATATCATCTTTCCTTCACTTGTAAGAGTCACTCCTTTTGGAGTTCTAATAAATAGAACCGTTCCTAACTCAGACTCTAGAGTTTTGATGGATTGCGTTACCGCAGGTTGACTAATCATGAGTTTCTCGGCTCCCTTTGAAATGCTTTTTTGATTTGCCACCTCATAAAAAACTTTATATAGTTCAAAATTAATATTCATATTTTCACCGCCTATTTGTTTTTCTTATGTCTTGCATAAGTAATATATATTTTCATTATACCACAATATGGAGTATACTGCAATTGAAAGAAGGAGAAATTATATGAATCAAACAGAAATTTTAAAAATATTAGATGATGAAAAAAGAGTTCATAAAATTCAAGCTGAACTTGAGAATTTAGAACCCTTACTGAAATGTGCTGCAGCATTTCAAAATGAGGAAAGTAAAATTGCTTTATCTCATATTAAAGCCTACATGTTAAAAAGAAAAAAAGAAATTACAAAGTTGGAAGCAAATATTGAAGAAGTTAAAAAACAACTATCTAAGAAATGTACCCACCCTATTCTTGTACGTGGAGATTGGCCTTATGATTTTGAATGTCCGTGTTGCAAAAATAATTATAAAGAAGATAGTATTCCTTCTAGTACAGAGTATTTAATCAAATATGATCTTGGATACTGGAAAAGAGGACCTCATATAAACGAAATAGTTTTTCACAGTAAAGACGTATGGGAAGCAAAACAATCTATTCTAGATTATTTTGAGCCTTTACAATACGATGAGGATATTGCTATAAGGAGGATAAAAAAATGAAAAAAGAATTGTTAAAAAAAATATTGGATGCTAGAACTACGATCAGTCAGTTTTATGGAAAAGAATTCGATTATTTTCACTATCCTTTTAAGAGATTCTCTATTCAAGATGGTGAAATTATCCAGAGCAATGGAAAAAATTTGCTTGTTCCCATTGAAGAATTAAAAAGGGATATGGACGCATTAAAGCAGGAAATAAAAGAGAGAATTCAAAAAAAAGAGGAGGCTCAAGAGTTCTTAAAATCTGGTTTTTGTTGTAATCACTCTGTTACCTATTTGCATTATGATCATGATCATCCACGTGAAAAGTGTCTATTGTGTGGTCAAGATTATTTACCTGCATCTAAAAATAGAATCTCTACCATTCATGATGTTTTTGAAATTGAGAGTAATCCTAAAAAGGCTGTTTTTTTAGAAAAGTATGTGTATGATTTAGTTCCTTTTGCCCCCGTTGACATCGAAGATGACCCTGCATACACAGAAGACGAGGTCATGAGTATTTTACAAAATATGGTTGATGATTTACCGGATGGAGAGTTTGATCTTGTCGATGAAATTGAGAAAAGAAATTATGCATATTGTAACATTATCAAGCCAACTTCTAAAAGATTTATTTTAGTTCTTGCTGGTTCTAACGGAGAATATCTTGATGATGATACTTATGTGAAAGGGAATTCTATTGTCAACCCTAAAAAATTGATTGATTATTTCACAGACCTTTATAACGTATGTATTCAACTTGTTTGTGATTATGGAACAAGTGGTTATTATGATTTTCCCGTTGAGGAACCCGGAAAGTTGTTTATCAAAAATTATAGTAGTCTTAAGGATTTTCAAGAAACAATAAATTCCTTAAAAAAGATTCCATTCTCTCTTGTCATTGATGCCACCAATTTAAAAGAGGTCAAATTCAAAAATCATTGTGTTTACAGTAAGCCCTATCACCTCAATATTCCTACTCTATTTCCTAATGCTGAAGTTATATCGGCAAGAGATTACTTAAATGGTAATAGATTAATGGATTCCTATGCCTTAAAGGAATTAAGTAAAGATTCTTTACAAAGAATAAGAAAGAAGATGAACTAAGATGAACCCTATTTTAAAAGATAAAATTAATAGAATGATGAGCCAAACCAAAGCGACTTATTTAGACTCAAAAACACTCTATAAAGGAAAGTTTATTGAACTGATTGAAGAGGATTATATCCTTCCTAATCAAGTCATTATGAAACGAGAAAGAATTGTTAAGAATCATCAAAAAGATGCAGTCATAATTGTGGCCCGCACGAAAGATAATCACTATATCCTCGTCAGTCAAAATCGAATCAATCAAATGACTACTTTAGAATTTCCATCAGGTTATGTAGAGCCTTTTGAGTCTGTTGCTGAAGCAAGCAAAAGAGAACTTCTTGAAGAAACAGGTTATACTTGTGAAGAGATTGACATTCTTGATTCTTACTATACTCAACTTGGTATTGATAGTTCTCTTGTGTATATCACCCTTGCCACTTCTTGTGAGAAGATTAGAAGTCAAAACTTAGGGAAATATGAATATATTCTCTATGATACTTTTTCCTATGACGAACTTAGAGAGTTGATTCAAAGACAGTATATATTGGGTGTTGGAAATAAACTGGCATTTTACGAATTGAATTATGAAAATCCTGATATGATAAGAACTCTTAGGAGATAATTTATTCTCTTAAGAGTTCTTCTTTTATTCTAGTTCATCTATTATTTCTTTGGATGTTTCAATATAGTATTTTTCCGATGTTTCCCTATATATTTAAAAGATGATAGGCTCGTGGGTATTTATCAAGGATTAAACGAAATTACTAGGTATATTGATGGTTATCTAGAAGATGTGATTTCTTATGAAGTTTTCTCTAGAATTGCGGGAGCAAATTCCTATACTCTGCAAAGGCTATTTACTATGATTGTGGGCTATGGAATACGATTAACTTCACCACAATGGAAGGAGTATAAGATTCGATGCATGTAGCAAAAAGTGATACGATTTATAAATGTGAAAATATTTTTAAAAGCACCGATTGTCGCGATACAAAAAGATATGATTTACTGCGATTCTTTTAATCATAATAATTGATTGGATTTTAAACTCCTAAAGAATAAACTGATTCATTCATACTTGCGAGGGAAAAGTTTAAGTTTTTTTAAAATTTCATAAGCAGCATTTCTTCCAGATCTAGAGGCATGAGCCACACTATTCTTTGTCTTTGTAATGTCTCCTCCAGCATAGACTCTTGGGTTGGAGGTTTCTCCAAAAGAATTGATTTTGATTTTGCCGTCTTCTGTTTGCTCTAGGCCTAGTTTTTTCACTTCATCACTGGCTTGACTTCCTAAAGCTAGAAAAACTGCATCACATTGTAGTTCCATGTCAGAATTTTCTATCAAGATGAGTTCATTTTCTTGAAGGATGGTTCTTTTTACAATGATACTTTCTACCTTCTTTTCTCCCTTGATTTCTTCGATACATGTTTGGAGTAAGAATTCAATTTTCTCTTCTTTGGCACACAGGATTTCACTTTGAAATGCACTTAAGAAGGACTCTTCTTTACGGTAAATTAAATAAACCTTGCTTGCTCCTTCTTTTTTAGCCATTCTAGCGACGTCAATCGCAGTATTTCCTCCCCCATAGATAGCAATGGTTTTTTCTTTGAATTTGAACTGTGGTTTGTTTTCTAAGAATTCATTGGCATAGTAAACCCCTGTTTTTTGAATTCCTTTTAATTCAATCTTTTTGGGAATGTTTGCCCCTATTCCAATAAATATGTATTGGTAGTGTTCTAATAAATCCGATATTTGGAGATTTCTTCCCAGTTCTTTGTTGTATCTGACTTCGATTCCTTGATTTAGGATGGATTCTATTGTTTTTTGGGTGATTTCATATGGAAGTCGAAATTCTGGTATTCCATGAGTTAATAATCCTCCTAGAGTACTCTTTTTTTCAAATATTTTGACTTGTACTCCATATCTTCTTAAGAAAGAGGCACATGTTAAAGAGGCTGGGCCAGATCCTATCACTGCTACTTTATATTTTGTTTTAGGATGTGATTTGATGTTCCATGAATAGTTTAATCCCATGTCCCCTATAATCTGTTCTAATGTCCCGATTTGAACCGGAGAAAAAGAGATTCTTTTGACACAACTTTTTTCACATTGTTCTTCTCGGTTGCAAACTCGAGAACATATGCTTGGTAGAACGGTGGTTTTTGAAAGAGACAAATAAGCCTGTTCATATTCTTTTTCCTTTGCATACTCTATAAAGTCTGTAATGTCATTGTTTAGGGGACATCCCATTTGACAGGGTTTAGTCACACAATGTTCACAATTTGAACTTAGTTCTTCTATGATTTGTTCTTCCATTATTTTTCACCTTCTATCAAATAGGATTTGTCTTCACAAGAGGTATGAAGTAGTTCTTCTGCTAAGGGACTTCCTGGATATTGAAGATATTTTTCATAGAGTTTAAGAATACTTGGGTTTTGATGGCAAAGTCGAAGGTGGGATTTTTCATCTTCTTGATATAATCCTTCCATTCTTTTTTTCTTGGTTTCTTGCATATTTAAAAGGGTGGATTTGGGTTGCCCTCCTCCGGCAATACAACCACCAGGACAAGCCATAACTTCAATAAAATCATAAGAAACTTCTTTTGATTTTATTTTTTCCATTAGAATATCTAAGTTTTTCAGTCCACTTACAATAGCGACTTTTACCGTTTTATCTTTTATAGTGATAGTGGCTTCTTTTATGCCATTCATCCCTCTTAATTCTTGGAAATTGAGTTCTTGTTTTTTTAAATTAACTCCCGTATAGAAATAATATGCGGTTCTCATTGCTGCTTCACTTACTCCTCCAGAAGTTCCAAAGATGACCCCTGCCCCAGAGCCAACAGGAAAAGGATGATCAAATTTTGACGGTTTTAAGTTTCTTAAATCGATATTTTCTTCTTTGAATAAAGCCGCGAGTTCTCTTGTTGTTAATACATAATCTGTATCTTGTTTTGTAATACTGAGTTCTTTTCTTTGTATTTCACTTTTCTTTGCTGTACAGGGCGCTACTACAATATGAATGATGTCTTCAGGCATTTTCTTGATTTTACTGGCAAATAAAGTTTTCACTATGGTAGATTGCATTGCTATAGGGCTTTTGGTGGTAGATAGATTTGGAAGATACTCTGGGTAGAATACTTCTGCGTATTTGACCCATGCTGGACAACAACTTGTAAATTGAGGGAGTTTTTCGTTTGATTCCAAGCGATTTAGAAACTCTTTGGATTCTTCCATGATGGTTAAATCTGCTCCAAAGGTAATATCAAATACATAGTCTGCTCCTATGCTTTTTAGAGCACTTGGAATGAGATGTTCTAGATTGGTTCCCACTTCAAATCCAAATTCTTCTCCTAGGGCTACACGGACGGCTGGAGCAATACTAAAGATTACACACTTCTCTTCTTTGTTTTTGAGCACTCTTTGCACGATCTTATAGGATAATCTTTCTTTTATCGCTTCCACTGGGCAGATATTTGTGCATTGTCCACAGGAAATACATAAGATATCAGAATTATTTTCAATCCCTATTTTTTGTTGTTCATAGACTTTTGGCGGACAGACATTGACACAGTACCCACAAGAAATGCATTTTTCTTGTTCTTTCATAATAGCTGAGTTCGTTTCTGACACTGGGACCTCGACTTCATAATTTCTCACTGCTTGCACCCTCTATTCTTTTTCTATTGTATCACATTCTTTTCTTGTTTATAAAAAAAATAGTGTTTTTCTACACTATTTAGATTTTTTATTCGTTGTTTTTTTCTTCGATGAAGTTTTTTTCTTGGTTGTCTTTTTACCAGTTGTTTTTTTAGTCGTTGCCTTTTTCTTAGCAGTCGCTTTTTTCTCTTCCGTTTTTGGTTTTTCTTCTGTTTTTGTGGTTTTGATTTCCTCTACAACTTCACTAGCAATTTCACTACTCATTTTTTTTATGTTTTGAGCCGAGGTTTCAATTGCTTTCATCTCCGCTTCTATAGCAGTGTCTGCAATCTCATCCATCGTACTTTGAATCATTTCTTCTTTTTCTTCTATGGTTGCAATGGCTTCTTCCTCATCGAGTTCCAATAAGGATTCTTTTATTCGTTCGATTTTTTTGCTAAGAATTTCTTTGGCCTCTTCAAAATCAATACTTTTTAAGGTAGAACAAAACTCATCAAAAGATTCCTTTAGTTCTTTCCTTGTTTTAGATCCTTCTTTGGGAGCAAGAAGAATTCCAATTCCCAGGCCTAAACACGCACCTGTAATAAAATTTTTAATTCTACTCATCTTTCTTTTCTTCTTTCAAGGACGCTTTTTTTGTTTTTTTCTTTGTTGTAAATAAGTTGGATAGTAGTGAAGTCATTCCTTCTACTACTTTGTCTGTAACAAGTACGATTTTATCTGTTGTAGAATCAATAATATGGAATACACCATCCAAAGATTTTAGTTTAGAATTCACATTATCTACTGTGTGTTCTACTTTGTCTAAAGTAATCAATACTTTAATTGCAAGGACAATGCCAATCAATAAAACAATAATTAATAAAATGTAAATTACAATGGGTAAAAACTCTAATAAGAAATTCATTTTCTATTCCTCCTCTTCCTTATCTTCATACATTGAATCAATTAAATCAAATAGATCATTTTCTAGTGTTTCCCCAGCTTCTATTCTTTGTTTTTCTTCTTTCTCTTTTCTATTGTCTAGCACCTCTAGTGTCACAGGTTCTTCTTCATGGATTTCTGTTTTCTTGTCTACTTTCACAGAGGTAGTACTGCTTTCTTCTAGTAAGTCTTCGATGGTTTTTTCTTCTTTTTTAGGTTCTATTTTTCTTTTTGGAGTTTCTTTTAAACTCTTTTCTAAATCATCCTCTAAAGTTCCAAAGGCTTTTTTTCTTACATCATCGACATCAATTTTTTTGGGTTCCTCTTTCACCACAATGATATCTTCTTTTTTGTAGTTCTTATCTAGGACTCCATATACGGGTGAAATGACAGGAGAGGGTCTAAATTTTGTGTCTTTTTTCTCTCTACTCTTGCTGTCATAGATTCTTCCTCTTATCTCTGGAGTGGATGGTTTTTCAACAGGTTTCTTTGGTCTTTCATAGTCAAATAAGTTGATACCTGTTGTTTTTTTAGGCTCTTCAGGAACTGGATCTTTCATCAAATCAAATTCTTCTTCATCAAATACTGGAAAGTCAAATGTTTTCTCCGCTTTAAA
>JAFUYX010000076.1 GCA_017476885.1 Bacilli bacterium
AGTCTTTGTCACTCACCTGAGGAGGGGTCAATTCTTCTTCGATTCTCATCTTTGGTCGAATCTCTTCTTTGGGCGGAAGAGTTTTTTCTTCTGTTTTTATTTTAACTGGTTCCTCTTCTGGAACTTCGATTTCTTCTTCTTCAAATAATACATTTTTAATTTTGCTTAGTAATCCCATAGTACGTACCTACTTTCTATTATCTTCTAATGAAGTCAGGATCAATTTCTTTTTCTTCATAGACTCCATATTCACTGACAATTTGTAAATAATCACTTTCGGTCTGAGCGGTTTCAAAGATATTGTGTTCGACTTCACTTGTACTTAGCACATCTTCGCCCATTAAACTTCTTAGTGCATTGTCTTGATATTCAATAGAGGATAAAATGGACATGGAATAAGCGAGTGCCTTTTCCACTTCATTTTTATCTACTATTACTTCTATTTTAGCATAATTATACATGATTTCAATAAAATATTTGTCATTTGAAGTATTTTTTATCTCAACATAGCCAAATTTTTCGTCTTTTTGAAGTTGTTTACTATATACCACATCCTCTACTTCTTTGTAGGTTTCTTTGATTTTATTATAGTAACTGACATAATCTACATACATGTAATACACGCTATTTCCTTCAGACATGATTTCATTGCTTCCTCTTTGATTTACTATCCGAATTCCTTTTGGTAAGTAATATTTGTAACCGGAACGATAAGTGTTCTTAGCAGTCATATAATTTGAAGAAGCCATATCTAAAATAGACTCATAACTGCTCTGTTGAATCGAGGTACATCCACAGAATAAAAATAGACTTGTTATTAGAAACATTATTTTCTTTTTCATATCTCTCCCTACTTGCTAACTAAGTATAACAAAAAACAGAAAAAAAGTAAATCAAGCATTGTTCTTTTTCTTTGCTTCCACATAATTTATTTTATAGCCCAGTTCTATAAATCTTTTTTCATATTCTGTTTGATAGTTTTCAATACCCGCATTCTCTAAATCTAGCGATACTTTTTCGAAAGTATAGCCATGTTGACTTAACATTTCTAGACTGTAGGCAAATAAAAGAATATTATCGGTCTTTTGAATAATGTGATTTTCTCCTTTAAAGATATAATCATACTTTTCTAAAAAACCTGGAGAAGTTAGTCTTCGTTTGGCATGTCTATTTTTAGGCCATGGATCAGAGAAATTCAAATATAACGTTGTAATCTCTTTATCAAAGACTTCACAAATCTTTTCAGCATCATAACAAATCAATCTTAAGTTGGGAATTTCCTTGGTTCCTAATTTCTCTATTGCTCTTACTAACACACTGCTCTCTTTTTCCATTCCAATAAAATTAATTTCTGGATGCGCTAAAGCCTTAGCAATGATAAAATCCCCTTTGCCTGTTCCTATCTCAAGATGAATTTCTCCCTTTCTTTCAAAAACAGAATTCCAAGCCCCTTTCTGTTCTTCTGGATGTTCCATATAATTCTTACTTTGTAATAACAAATCTCGAGCATTCGCAACTTTTCTTAATCTCATTTTTACTCACATTCTCCTTTTAATAGCATATATTTATCATAGGAGGTACCTATGAAAAGAGATCGAAATTCTTTCTTTGAAAGTTCTAATTATAATATGAGTGCTTATCAACAGCCAAACATGCCTTATCCCATGATGAATCAAACCAGCAGTAATTTCTATGCTGCTCAAAATATGCCTATGGCATTTCCAAATCAAAATTCGATGTCTCCTTCTAATTCTACCATAAGTGAGTTAGAAAGCAAAATAGCAAAGTTAGAAAGAAGTATTCATCGTCTAGACGCAAGACTTTCTAAATTGGAAGGCAGTAGTTTCTATGCGACTGAAAATTATCAGGAGGATAACAATTTATATATGGTTTAGGAAGAACTTACTTTTTTTAAGGTAAGTTTTTTCTTGTTTAAAAAGGGGAATGCTCCTAGTTTATACATACAAAAGAAGTAAATGCTGGCTCCTATGATTCCCATGAGTCCAATATAGAGAACGGAAATTATTTTGCTTTCTTCATAATATAAAATATGTGAGGTTAGAAACATGAGGGATAGGATCATGATGGTACTAGAAAGGATTACTTTCTGTAGTACTTGAATCGTTTCTTTGTATCGGAAGTGATATTCTTTTTTTAAGGTATGGAGCGCTTTGATAAAGGACAGGCCATATCCCAGTATGGAAGATAGGATGGCTCCTAGAAAAGGTGGCATAGAAAGAGTGTGAAAGAAAAACATGAGTGGAACATCTAACATAGCATTGGTAATATACCCTATACAAGAGATTTGATAAGCTTTTTTAGAACAGTCTAGGCTCTGTAAAGATGATGTGACAACCATGTATAAATTTACAAATAAAGTTGTAAAGATGGATATTTTTAGGATTGAGCTTCCTAATTCTAAGTATTCTCTTCCATAGAAGATACTCCAGATAGGTCTTGAGAGGATTGAGATTCCTAGAACCATAGGAATACAGATTACAAGAATCATTTGTAAAGACTTATTGAAATGCTTCTCTACTTCATCCATTTTTTTTAAAGTTTTTGCCTCTACCATATTTGGGATTAAACTCACGATTAATCCCATCGCGATAGAAGTTACAATCATCCCTATTTTTCCTGTCCACGTGGAAACCGAAGAAGTGATAAACTCGGTTTGGGTTGCAGAATATCCAAGATGAGTCATTGTTCTAGATAAAAGAACCATATCGACAAAGTTGTAAACAGATGTTGCCAGGTCTATTAAGATAAAGGGAATTGCATAGGAAACTATTTTTTTCTTTATGGTTTTGTCATCAATTTCATCTCTTTGTAGGTTGTTTTCAAATAGTTTTTCTTTTTGAGATTTTATTTTGATTTTGATGTAAAAAAGGGCCATCATTCCTCCAAAGAATGCTCCTGTAATGGCTATGGCAACCGTCTGTTCCACCCTTAAATGAAAGAGGTAAATACTTAAGAAACTTCCTAAGAGAATCATTAAAATTCTTGTCGCTTGTTCGATTACTTGACTGATGCTTGGAATATTGATGATACTATGTCCTTGTAAATACCCTTTGGTAATACTTAAGTTTGGAATGACTAAAATAGCAATGGAAACACACCGAATGGCTAGAGTGACTCCTTCTAAAGTGTTGCCTCCTTCTAGGTTTCCTAGTATTAAGAATGAGATTTGAGGTGCTAAGAAAAAGACCATCAAAAAAGACAGAAACGATAAAAATTGGACCATTCTCTTTCCTAGGTGATACGTTCTTACTTTAGCCTCTAGTAGTCCTAGAGTATGGTATTCTTTGATGAGTTTACTCATGGCTATTGGAATTCCTGCAGAAGATAAGTCTAAAAAAATAATATATACATTATAAGCATAGGAGTATAGAGCACACCCTTGCATTCCTACCATAGCATAGAAGGGAATGACATAGAGCATTCCCATGATTTTAGTGATAATAATGGCAATGGTAGCAATGAATGTTCCTTCTAAAAAAGAACTTTTTTTTAGTTCAAAGAGTTTTTTCTTCATGTATACATCACCAAGGCGGAGAAACAATAGATTTGATCTTCTCCTTGGATTCCTATAGCAACTTGAAATTTAATATCGATGAGTTCTCCTTCTAAATTGTCTAAAAAGGCATTGAGTTTCATTTCTAGTTCTATCTCTGTATTTTCATCAAAACATTTTACTTTCATTTCTATCCTTCCTTTACTCTTCTATTAAAACATTAAAAAGGCTCCTTTTTTGTCGAATAAAAGGAGTCTTCTAGGATTCATAAATGCCATGTATTTTTTGAAGGATGGTATAATCCAAATTGGTTAGATGCCAACCATCCTCTTGATAGTCTAATTCAAAATCAATCGTGTATTTGATTCTTTTTTGCTCACTTGCCATCGCTTTTAATTGCATTTCTTGATACTGTCCTTTGGTTAGAGTACTTTGATGTTCTTCATAGTACTCTTTCGTTTCTCTCTTGCTTTTGTTGTAGTCGTATACTTCAATTTCTTCGGTGATAATGGCTTTATCCCCATTGTAATACTCTTGAACTGTTTTATAGGTTAAATCTTGGTATTGTCTTTTCATCACGAATCGATATTGTTCTTGTTGTTTTAATGAAAGGTTTTCATAGGAGATTAACTCATCTAGAGATTTTAATACTTCTTCCTCATGATTTTTAAATTTCATTAGGTAGGTTTCGACGGCGTCACCTGCTAGAGTTGTACTACATCCACTGAAGAAGATGATACTGAAGAATAGGAGAAGAATTTTTTTCATAGTTTCTCCTTATAAGTCTGTTTGATGATTTTTGCTATCTCATGAATTTTTGGGGTATATTCTTTTTCTAATTCTTGATGACATCTAAGTATCATTTGATTGATGTCTTCTTCATTTTCACTAAACCATTCATAATAAAGGTAACTTAGTTTGTCTAGATTATTGGAGATTTTTAAAGTATTGAGTTCTGTTTTGATGAGACTTTTTTCTAACGTTGCTATTCTTAATTCTTTGGGTTCTGTTATTTTTTCTAATCTTAGATATTGAATTTCTTCTTCTTTCATGGAATAAGCTAGTTCACAGATATTTAGGTCTTCTTGGATGGTTAAACGACTACGGTATAATTCTTTTCCACTGTCATCAAACTCGATGGCAATGTTATCTTTCTTGGTTGTAAAAATGGTTATGATAGAGTTTTTAGGACGATTCTGAAAGAAACTCTTCTGAAGTTTGATTTTATACAAGAATAAATCTTTTAAAGTGGCAGAGGGTACTCTGATTATGGGAACTCTTTTGTATTTTTCAATAGGATCTTCTCTTCTCCATTCGTAAAATGGATAGGCTATTTCATCGAAATTTAATACTATGTCGTTTATGATTTTCATTTTGTTTTCCTTTCTTTTGCGCACGAATGAGTAAAATCATTCCTGGGATGAATAAATAGACTTCTACTTTTCTACTAATAAATTGGACATAATCCAAAAAACTATACCCTATTTCAAACACATTTGTATCTAAAATTAAAAAAGTTATACTGATGGCAATCAACCAGGTAGCTAGATAAGCTTGTAAATATTTCATCAAAATATCCTTTCCTTTAAATATTTTATTTCTTCTTTTGAATTTTTATTATATAATGTTGTAGGTGATAGAAATGGAAATTATAAAATATATTTTACTCGGAATCTTACAGGGATTTACAGAGCCCTTACCGATTTCTTCTTCAGGGCATTTAGTTCTGTTTAAAAATCTGTTTAATACCAATATGCTTACGGATGTGAATTTTGAGATTGTCGTGAACTTTGGTTCATTCCTTGCTATTTTAATTATTTTTTGGAAAGATATTGTGAAGTTATTAAAAGCATTTTTTGGGTATCTCTTTAAGAAAGAAAAAAGAAAGGAATACTTTCCAGACTTTAAGTATTGTTTGTTAATAATCCTTGGAAGTGTTCCTGTGGGACTTGCTGGGGTTTTATTAAAAGACCAAATTGATGTTTTCTCTGAGAACATGAAAGTTTTAGGTTCGGCTTTCTTAATCACAGCTTTCTTACTCTTCTTAGTACGTAATTCGAAAGGAAAAAAAGAAGATCATGATATTACTTATAAAGATGCAATTATCATTGGACTCATGCAAATGGTGGCTTTGATGCCTGGGATTTCAAGAAGCGGAGCTACTTTAGTAGGATGTTTATTATGTGGTCTATCTAGAAGTGCTTCATTGAAATATACTTTTATGCTTTATTTTCCTGTGTCTGTTGCATCCATGGGACTTGGTGTTTTAGATTTAATTCAAGAAGGAAACATCAGTTCTTTACTTCTTCCCTATACTCTAGGATTGATTGCTGCTGGGATTGTGACTTACTTCACTTACTCATGGTTAAGCGAGTTAGTCAAAAAAGGAAAACTTTGGAAGTTCTCTATTTATTGTCTCATCCTTGGTATTTTTGTCTTAGTCTATTTCCGTTAGTAAAATATAAAAAGAATTCCTTTGTGGAATTCTTTTTTGTTTACTCTAAACTAAGTGTATATGGAGCACTTGGTGTCCCTTCCCCTGAAATTTCGATAGAGGGTATCAGAAACAAGGCCGGGCGAACGGAAGAGGCATAGTATACAGTACTGCTGCTGACATGCCCGCCTGAACCCACGCCGAATGCACTGTCAATATTGTAGGAACCTGCAAACGGCGACATTGTCCATTGATATATTGAATTTAATAGCCAATCGTTGCTATAGCAATTGTTAGTATTATAATTAGAAAGATTGGTATTTGCAAGACAACTTTCTCTTACTTCTCCTCCTACAGCATATCCATAGTCGCTTGGGTACATAAGTCCTACATATCCTTCCCAGGTTGTTGTTCTTTCCACAGTATCATTACAATAACTTCCTGGTGTACAGATTTTTCCGTTGTTATTACTTCTTTCGTATTCATAGAATTTACTTGCGAGTCCATTTCCACTTGCCCCTACATTATTTTCCCCGTTACTTCCTAAGTTCCATGTATGTTTATCTATCATAGTCTTAGCAGATTCAGAAAGTCCAGTAGTACTAAAATCACAGGTAGTATAAGCATTTTTAGTTGAAGTATAACAATTTCCTGTTCCTTTATTCCAATACAAACTATTATTGGCATAAGTACCTGGCATTGTATTTCCTGAAGCATCTTCAGCTAGATTCTCCTCATACCCAGGATTTAGTAGTTTCATCAAGTCTGCTCCTTTATAGTCTCCTGATTCTCCCCATTGATTGATTCCATATCCACCATTGACTCCTGATGCTGATGTATCCCATGAATATTTACCTATGGATTCATTCCTGATAAGTTTAATTTGATTATCAAACACTCCAATGATTCTCCATCCTGCTGTTTCTTCATTAAATGTGACATAGTTACATGGGTTCTCTCCGACATATCTTAGATTTCCAAAATCATCATACGCTAGAGTATTGGTACAAACCACTTCTTCTCCATCTAGTACTTCTCCATTATCTATCACTGCTGTACTATTTCTTGGGGCATTTCCTGCTAGTTTGGCAATCACTCCTGCTCCATTTAGTTCTTTCACTAATCTTCCTGATATAGTTCCAGAGAATATTTTCCCCATCTGATTATTTTGATTTCCATTGTTCTTATAGTTATAGACTAGATAGAAAGTATATTTTGG
>JAFUYX010000077.1 GCA_017476885.1 Bacilli bacterium
AATGATAGTAAACTATTTAACAAAATTATTAATATACAAAAAGAACTTAATGCTATATAATAACATTAAGTTTAATAAGTGCATATTTTATATGTTTACTTGTTGCACTTCGTTTGAAAATTTATAAAAAAGAAATGGTTTATGCTATAATAAATTTAGAATAGGAGTCCTCTATATGATTGATAGAATTACAAATGAAAACAAATTATATATTCAAGAATGGACCAAAAACAACCCCAATATTTCATCCCCATTCATTCTTGAAGGATCAATCTTATACAAAGATGAAAAGAAAACACAAAAAATAGATTTAAAAGATGTTTACTTACCGGAAATTCTGGAAAACGAATATCTACGAAAAAGAATCATGTTTTTAGACGCGGACACCCTATTTGAAATCATCCAACTTTTTGTAGAAACCAAAGAAATTATAAGAAAAGAAATCATTCCCACAACGACCATTTTATCCTATCAACTAAAAAAGAATGAAAAAGAATCCTATTTAGTATTTGAAGATAGTTTACACAAAAAATATAAATTTGAAACCCAAAAACCTGAAGTAATTATTGACATCTATGAATCATTAAAAAATCAACATGGGGAAGTAACCTTAAAAGAGTTAGGAAGTGAAATTAAAAATGCTACCATCCAAAACAGAATATAAAAAAATCATTCATCAAGAAGAAAGCCTCACTAATGAAGAAAAAGAGAAAATAAATAATTTTGAAAACTATATTTTAAGAAGTAAAGAATATGCTCCTTTTCTCACTAAAGAAAACCTAGAAATAGTTCAAAACTACGAGAAAGAAATTTCATTTTTAGAATCCTTAAAAGAAAGAAATCAAAATCAACAAGAAGCAATTCAAAGAAGTAAGCAACTCTTAAGCACCCTGTCATTGGAAGAACAAAAACGAAAGAAGCAAGAAGAATGGCAAAAAAGAGAATTTCAAATTCAGAATAAACAACAAACAAGTGCAGGATATTTAAATGCCACCATTTTAATCTATATAACAATCAATCTTGGACTGATGATTGCAGGACTTACATGGATGTTTTTAAAATAAACATTCTTTTTTTGTCATAAAAGAAACTCCATTTCATAGAATTATTTTAGAAAGAGGTTAAAAATGGAAATATTAAAAGTATCATCAAAATCAAATCCAAGCAAAGTCGCTGGAGCTATAGCAAACATCTATAGAGAAAACCATCAAGTAGAAATTCAAACCATTGGAGCAGGAAGTCTCAATCAAGCAATCAAAGCCATTGCCATCGCTAGAGGTTTCGTAGCCCCATCTGGTGACAACTTAGTACTCATTCCATCATTTAAAGACATCGAAATCAATGATGAAAACAAAACTGCCATAAAACTAACAGTTTTAAACAAATAAAAATCCACCCCTAAAAGAGGTGGTTTTTCGCTAAGGCCTATAAGGCCGGTTACTGGCGGCCTCCATTTGGAGGCTTTTTTAGTCTGCCAATTGCCTTTGTCACTCTTACTTATTACCCATAAATGGGTCTTTGTATTCTTTCATACTTCTTTTATCCAACAACCTATCTTCTTCCTCTTGATTTTGGATATATTTCTTTATTGTATTTTTATTTAATCCTACTGTACTTACAAAATATCCTTCAGACCAAAAATGCCTATTTCCATAATTATATTTTAAATTAGCATGTTCTTCAAATATCATTAGTGAACTTTTCCCCTTTAAATATCCCATAAATTTTGATACACTTAATTTGGGTGGTATCTTTACCAACATATGTATATGATCTGAACACGCATTTGCTTCTACTATTTCTACATCTTGGTAATCGCATAGTCTTCGAAGATATCTACCTATATCAGCCCGCAGTTTATTATATATTACTTTTCTCCTATATTTTGGTGTAAATACAATATGATATTGGCAATTCCACTTTGTATGTGATAAACTGCTCATATCATCATTGTTTATGGTTCTCTTTTTCAAAATTAGCTCTCCTTTCGATTTTTAGGCTTTTGACATACTTATTGCCTATTATATCAAAAGGAGAGCTAATTTTATTTTTAACACTCTTGCTATTTCAGTTCTCACGTGCATAGCACGTGGTTTTATCAGTAGCTATTTATCAATTGCTACATAATAAAAACAAAACAGACCCTCTCTGTTTTGTTTTACTTCATCAAAATAAATGTCAAGACAATACCCAAAAAAATCGTCAAAACAACAATAATTACACCCAAGAAAGAGCCATCACGATTAGGTAACACTAATTTCCTTTGAATAGAATTGACCTTCTCTGATGATAATTCTTGATTTTTGATTTTCTCTTGCATTTCTTCATACTTCTGAAGCACTCTTTCTTCCTGACTAGATAAAGAGGCCTCATTACTTTTAATTTGGAGTTGATACATAACTCCTTCATATCGATTTAAATATCCTTTTGCTTCCTCAGACAAATAATCTTTATAAAGCATCACATCACTTAAAAAGCCATAAAATAAATCTACTTGTTGTTGTTCCTCTTCTCCTAAGGATTTCTCGCTAAATATATACTCATAAAACTGCTGCTCTGTAATAAAAATGACTTCTTCTTTCTTCTCATGCTCTTCCTCTTGAAGTTCTGAATCTTGATTTTCAAAAGAACTTTCCTCACTTTGATTGAGAGAATACTTTGTATTAATGTAATTGCCATGGCCATCTTTTTCATACATATACACATCATTGTTTTCTCCAACCGCAACTTGATGTTCAGCATTTCCTTTGACTTCAAAAGAGCCAGTTCTTCGATTCAAACGATCCATAGCACTTGAAAACTCTTCAGGAGCATTCTCTATATTTTCCAAAGAATCAATTCCCACATTTAACATTTTTCTTTTTAATGCATCAAACAAATCTTTCTCTGTTATAGAAGATCCTAGAGAAGCCAACAATTCTTGATAAGTTCTTAAAACATCTCCAGGAGCATATTGATAAAGAATATGATCCTTTCCTATTTCATCTACATAATGGACATAAGTACGTTCTGTGCCATATTCATCTTTTCTTTTAATAATCCCAATATTCTTAATTGTAGGACTTGTTTCTTGAATTGCTTGAAGTTCATTTTGATTTTCTAATTTCTCACTTTGACGTGCCATTTCTTCCACTTTTAAGATAGAAAAAAAATCTTGTGGAGTCATGGTATTTAAACTTGCAGCGATATACATATTTCCTTTTAAATATTCTTCCACATTTAGACATTGTATTTGAAAGCTCTCCTGGTTATAAATCAACTCATTTCCTCTCATAGTTATTCCTTGTAAATTAGGATAAGCAAGAAGAAAATGATTCAAATAAGTTTCATTCATAAAACACACTCCTATGATAAACCATTATATCATAAATCCAACAAAAAAAGAAAAAAACTATTCCATTTTTTCTTTCATCCACATGGCACTAACACCACAAGGCAACACTAGATTAGAATCCTTCATAGGAAGCCCTATTTCATCAGAAGAAACAACTCCTTTTTTCTTAGAATCTACACAAAGATAAAGTAAATTTTCTAAAATCGTTTTAGAAAGGCCAGTACTATAGGAATTAATCAAAAAGAACTGAAAATCTTCACTCATCAGTTCAGAACAAGAAGAAACCAGTTCAAAGATACTTTTTTCAATGTTCCAAACTTCAGATTTAGCCCCTCTCCCAAAACTAGGAGGATCCATTAAAATAATGTCATAGCGATTTCCTCTTCGAATCTCTCTTTTTACAAATTTTAAACAATCATCAACCAAAAAGTGAATCTCTTCTTTTTCTAAATGATTAACTACAACATTTTCTTTGGCCCAATCCACCATTCCCCTAGAAGAATCAACATGAGTAACTACTGCACCACTTTTTAAAGCAGCAACACTGGCTGCTCCAGTATAAGCAAATAAATTCAACACTTTTAACTTACGATTGGATTTTTCAATAATTCTTCTCATTAAATCCCAATTCACAGCTTGTTCAGGAAACAACCCCGTATGTTTAAATCCCATCAGTTTTAATCGAAAAACTAAGTCTTTATAAGAAACTTCAAAAGTAGAAGGTACTCTCTTCTTAAGAGACCACTCTCCTCCCCCACTTGAACTTCTATGATACACCGCATCAGCATTTTTCCATTCACTTGGGTAAGTTTCTACTGGCCATACAACTTGAGGATCAGGTCTTTGCAAAATAATGCCATTCCAAGACTCAAGTTTTTCTCCATGAGCCATATCAATAATTTGATAATCCTTCCAATTCTTAGCAAGTCTCATTTTAGTTTTCCCTTCGTTAAATAAACAACAAGAAGTTCTACTACTTTAAAGATACTACAAATTAAAGCAAAAAAACCAAGTGTTAAAATCTGTGCCTCAACTCCCCAAGCAAAATTAAGAGATGTCACAACACCCGTAATAATAAACATCACAAGTATGGTCATTTCAATGCTCCAAAGACGACTCTTACGATCATGATAATAATCGGCTCTTTTTAACTTTGCAAGAGCATTCACCAAGACAAACACGAGTAAACTAATGGCAATACTTCGAGGAGATTCAGTCAAATTCATCAAAAATCCCATAATAAACAAGACAAAACTGACCAAAAAAGAAATAAAATTACTATACTCTTTTCGATGATAAGATAAAGCAAATAACAGAAGTTCTGTTAAAGCATACACTCCAAAAAACAAAGGATAAACAAATGAAAAATCTTTAATGCGTAAAATAGGACAACATAAAATAAAAATACTTAACAAAAATAATAGAAACGAACAGAAAATACTCACTAAAATATTCTTTTCATTCAACTTTTCTTTAAACATAATACCACTTCCTACCATCATTATACAAAATAATTAGAAATTAAGCAAAGAAAAGTATCAAGGGATAGAAAGATAATTCGTAAGTTTTAAACTAACATTTTTAGTAAAAGGATAAGTATAAGAAGAACTATCGGTTAGATAAGGAGCTACTACCACAACCGAATACAAAGGATTTTCTCGAGGATAAAAAAATGCCACCGTAGAATTAATCACCTGAGTATCCACTACGCCATCAAAGTCTTGGTCATAAAAAGTCTCAGAAGTTCCTGTTTTTCCTACAGATTCATATTTTTTATTCACATAAGAACTCGCCGTACCTCCATGAAACACTTCATACATTCCCTCAATAATTCGATCATAATAAGAATTTTCTAAAGGGACCTGATTCAAAAAAGTATTATACTCCTCTTTTTTAAAACGAAGAGCATATCGATTTCCTCGATTTGAAATGGTATTAATATATTGTAATAACATAATCGGCGTATAAGTATCATATTGTCCAATAGCAAAGTTTAAAAGTAAATCCCCTGCTACTTTTTCTCCCTTCATTCCTAACTCTTCTTTAGGAAAATCAATCTCCGTTTTACTTCCCAATCCATACGCGGAAAAAATATTTCGATAGGTATCAAAATCGGCCTGATTTACATCAAAAACCATATTATATCGATATTGTTGTCCCGTAGAAGCAATCGCTGTCACAAATTGATAATAATTACTCGACGTTTTTAAAGCCGTGATATCATCCACATACCCAAGCCTAGTATAAGAACACTTTTGATTTTGAGAATAGAGTTTTACACAACTATCTTTGATTTTTTTGCCAACCTCAATAGCACCTGTAATATATCCTACCGTATTAGATGCTCCTTTCACAACACTTCCCATGGCAAAAGAAGAAGTAAAACTAGTAATGGTAATATCCTGATAATCTCCATTATCAAGCCTTCTTAACCCAGCAATAGCAACAATTCCACCTGTACTAGGATTTCCCACCATGGCATAACTATCATGAAAAAATTTACTACTTTTCTTCTTACTAGCAAGTTCCATCTCTTCTTTTAAAATAGATTCAAGTTGCAATTGTACATTTATATCCAAATTAAGAACGACATCCCTACCTGCTTCCTCTTCTTCCACCAAGGTTAAACTATTGTCACTATTAATATAATACTTTGCTTTTTTCCCTCTTAAAATACTTTCATATTCCTTCTCAATTCCAGAAATTCCTACTTTATCATCCATCGCATATCCCAAACTTAAATATCTTGATACATCTTCTTGGATACTACCAACACCACCAAAAATACTTCGTAATGTATCCCCGTAAGGATATTCTCTTTTTGAAGAAACTTCCACCCTCAAAGAAGATTCTTCAAGTAAAATAATTTCGGAAGCAACTTCTTCACTGACTTCTCTTAACAAAACCTTATCTTGATAAGAATAGCCCTCATTCATCTTAGAAAACAAATAAATAACTTTTTCTTCTTCTAAAGAATACTCAATCATATCGGAAGAAATCCGATTCCATTTGAATTCTTTAATTTCTTCATTAGAAAGTTTCCTCTGCTCCCATAAATCCCATTCTTCTTGAGTAATCAAAGACTTTCCATTCTCATGAGTCAATAAATAATAATTCTTTTTCTGAGTTTCAGTAACATTGACATCACTAACATATTTGGATAACTTTTGAGAAAGTTCTATTTCATAATCAATGGTAACCTGATATGGCTTATGATACACAATATTTAAAACTCCCACATTATCTACTAAGACAACCCCATTTCGATCCAAAATTCTTCCTCTAGGCGCTGGAAAGCCATAAGTATAATTCTCCATATTATCCTGATAAAGGGCTGTATAATATTCATGATTCTCTACATTGATATGATATAAAACAAATCCATAAGAAAAGAAAATGAAAAGAAGAAGAATTTTTGTTTTCAAAAGAAATCACCCCTATTAGTATTAGAAAAATTAAAAATATCATACAATAAAATAGGTGAGAAAATGAATCATATCATAGAAAATTATTTACAAAATTTAAAAAAAGAACAAATTCAAGAATTTGCTCAAAAAAATGGAGTATACTTATCTCCAACAGAACTCGAATTTACACATCAATTTGTACAAAAAAATGGAATGGAAATTCTTAAAAACCCAAACCATCTCAATCTAGAAAGATACAAGTCCAATTACACCGAAGAAAACTACATGAAAATTCAAAAATTAATTCCTATGTACTTCAAAAAATATCAACATCTATTAAAAAATCTATGAGTGATTTTGGTATAAATCATAATCAAACACTCGATTTTTTAACATTTGTATTTCATGTTGATAGGGAGCATACTTTTTTTCAGTATCTTCAGGACTATCCCCAATATATGGAGTTTCCAATATCTTTGGAATCTCTTTTAATTTTTCATGATGTGCAATTTCACACAAAACATCAAAACCAATCGTTCCATACCCAATATTGGCATGACGATCCTTTTTAGAGCCAACAGTATTTTTACTATCGTTTAGATGAATACAATACACGTGATCTAATCCAACCTTTTCATCTATCATAGAAAGAAACAAATCGACATCAGATAAATCCACTCCAGCATCATTTAAATGACATGTATCAAGACAAACGCCTACTTGATAATCGGTATTTTTCAATAAAAACTGAATGTCATCTAAAGATCCAATTTCACTCCCCTTTAATGCCATTGTCTCTAACAGAATCTTACATTGATACTGTTCTTGAAGTAAAGAATTTAAACCATCAAGTATATTCTTTAAAGCCACACTTTTTTCTTGCCCTACTGCAGAACCAGGATGTAACACCATATATTTCACACCCATATCCTCACAGCGTTTTAATTCATTTTTCAAAAAAGTAACACTAAATTGCCATTTTTCTTCTTCTTTTCGATTCGCAAGATTCACAATATAAGGAGCATGACAAATAACGTGATTCAAATCAATTCCATTCTCTTGAATATACTCATGAGCCTTCTTTAATAAATCAGGATGAATTTCCTTTCGAATTGTATTTTGAGGAGCGCCTGAATAAAACATAAAAGTACTTGCCCCATAAGAAACCGCTTCTTTGGCACTTCCAAGCAATTGCTCACTCCCAAAACTAACATGACTACCTATTAACATAACATCACCTAAAACATTATAGCACAAAAAAAGAATGATTTCTCATTCTTAAGCTCCACATTTTTCACTTGCATCAGCATTTGAATCTGTTATATTATCTGAATTTACTTGTAATGAACTTGTTTTACCAGAAATTAGGAATTCTCCATTACTCATCCAACCAGTATAAGTGAATGCTCCATTTTCCTTCTTAACTAAAACACTACCTTTATAAGTACCACTCTTACTAAATTGAGTGATTTCAGAAACCTTATAGCAATGTTCTCCATTATTTCCACTAAAATAATCACCATTCATTTGATCTATTGATGCTTGAATTTGAGCCGACTCAAGTAATGACAAAAACTCATTTCTAAATGTTCCTTGTTTAGCATTTTTCATAACACCAGATACACTTGTTGAAGCAACTAACATAATAACAGCTAAAATAACAATTACTGCTAACAACTCAATTAATGTAAAACCTTCTCTTTTTTCTAACAATTTTTTCATTTCTTTCACACCTATCCTTTATAAATCTATTATAAAGGTTGCCAATAAGAAAAGTCAAGAAAAATTAGATGGGAATAAAACCTTTTTTGACAACTTGACATAAACTATTTTAGGTGAACTTTATGAAACCATGTAAAAATAGAGGTTCTTTTTTTAAAATTCTTGGCCTAATAGGAATTAGTGTTCTTTTATTTTATCAACTCATTCTAACTCTAATTATTCCCTTGCGTTTCAATGTATTCATTCTAATCATAGAAATAGGAATCTGGATGTATCTATTTTTTTCCTTGTTCCGCTTTTATTAATTCTTCTGTTCGATAAACATAGTCAAGAACCTTTCTAACATTTGACACCACTTCAAATTCACTTCCCTTTTCTTCAAATTTAAAAGGGATGGCTATCATAGTATAAAATAGTTCTTTCTCTTCTTGACTCCAAGGACAAATAGAATAGTATTTTTCCATAAGATGTTCAAAATTTAATTCAAAATAGTTCTGTTGGTAAAATTCAATCAAATCTAAAACAGGACTATCTTTTTTGGAGTGTTCCCAACTGCAAAGAGCTTCTTTTTTTCCGCATAAATAATGTTCTAAACTCAAATGATGATGTATTTGACAGACCCGGTATTGTTTTAATTCCTTCGCGTGACTATACCAAACTTCTAATTCTTTTTCGCTATACATTAAAGAAGCGTAAATCTTAGAAAAGTGAGTAAGAAAAAAATAGGCATGAGGAGAAGGATAAACTTGTTGAAAGTAGTCTTGATATAAAGAATCATAATAATATTTTAAATACTCAATCTTATCATGGATTAACTCATAAATCTTTTTAAAATCATCTAATGCAGCATTCTTTTCATAACTGGTCTTAGCATGAAGAGATGCAACAAGCAAAATAAAATCTTCTGCCTTTTGTTCCAAAGGAATTTCATTAGTATCTAAATATTCAAAAACATTAACTCCATCTCTAGAATCATCTAAAAGATTTGGAAAAGAAGAAAAACCTCTCGATTGTAAATACTGATACAAATTCTGAATATCGTTTTTCTTCTCTTTTAAAACCACATCCCCTGAAGTAGATTTTAAAATATGAGCAGAACCCTGAATGGTATATTTATAAGGTTTATAAATATTCTTTAAAACTTCTATACTTTCTCTATTCATGAGAAACAGGAATAATCAACTTATCTCCTTTACTCAATTCAGTAAAATGATTATATTCTCTAATCAAATCTTCACTGACTTGATACTTCATACAAATACTTTCTATCGTATCGGTATCTAAAACAATATGAACATGATACGTACAATATTCATTTTCATCACTCACTTGATTCAAAATAATATCAGGTTCTTCTACAATTACAGGGTTTTCTTCGATCTTTTCTTTCTTATCAATAACTTCATCTTGGCTCTCAACTTCTAAAATTTCATCTTTCTTTTCACGATATTCTGGTTCTTCAAAAAGTTCTAACATTTCATTTGAAGATTCTTCTACTTCTGCTTTTACATTTCCTGAAAGTTCTAATTCAATAGACACTTGAATTTGATCATTCTCTTTCATTTCATAAGCAAAATCATGGATTTCAAGTTGAATACTTTCTTTTTCTAAATCTTGAGCAATTGCAATGGTAAAAGGAATCTTAAAAGAGAAAGGAATTACATTAGCACTAATCTCATGACTCTTATAATCTCCTGTAACAAAAAGATTCCCTTTTATTTCCTCTTCTTCTACGTGAAACTCTCTTTCAAGCGAAATACTAGTAATTTCTTGAACTTTTGTATCAAATTTTAGTTCCTTTTGAAATGGTATTATATTATTCACACACATCATCCTTTCATAAAAAAATATGCAACAAAAAAGAAATCATGACGATTTCTTATACTTATTTTGAAACACTTGAATTAACTCCAATGTTTTCTCTTCTGGAACGCCTAATAATTCCTCATCCTTATATTCTTGTATCATCACATCTTCCCCATCATTAACATTGACTAAATAAAGATATAAATGTCCATCGATTTCTTCTTGAGTCAACACTTGAAACACACTTCCATCTTCAAGTGTAAACTCTGTAACCATCTTTTCTTCCATATTAAAGTCCTCTTCTTCCTTCTTGGTTCTGTTTGAATTCATCCACTTGTTGTTGATTTAACCGTTGATTATATTCCTCCATGCGTCTCTGTTCTTCTAAAAATTTTTCATGTTCTTCATTCAAATACTCTTGTCTTGCCGCTTCTCTAGCTTCATTATTTTGGGATTGTAATACATCATCATAAGTACGATAAAGCGAAGAAGTTTCTTCTTCCACCTGTACTCCTGGTTGAAATTGTTCCACTTGTTGTTCCAAAAAATGAATGCCATGACGTTCACAGTACGTTCCTAGATTAAATGAAGTAACTGCAATAATTCCAGCAGCGATAATAGGAACTAAAGCAGGAACAGTTTTCTTTTTCTTATACTTATGCCCATTTTTACTTCGATTTACAATTCTATCTTCTCTCATATTTGTCATCTCCTATTATTAGGATAAAAAAGAAATAAATATTTGTCAAATAAATTAAAAAACACTTTACACATTTTTATTATTTGATAAAATGAATATAGTATAAAGAGGTTGATGAAAATGAAAGAAAGTATATTTAAAGCCTACGATATCAGAGGTTCTTATCCTGAAGAAATCGATGTCAATGTAGCCTACACCATCGGTAAAAGTTATGGTTCTTATTTACGAGAAAAATATAATAAAAGGAAATGTGTAATAGGAAGAGATAATCGTCTGTCTTCCCCAACTCTAAGTGCCGCCTTAAAGCAAGGATTACTAGATTCTGGAATCAATGTGGTTGACTATGGTCTTATTACTACTCCAATGCATTACTATAGTAGATACATTGAAAATACGTATGGAATCATGGTCACCGCTTCTCACAATCCAAAAGATGACAATGGCTTCAAATTCTCTTTTGATGACCTAGCCAATGCCCGAGGAAAAATGATAGAGGACTTTAAAAATTATACGTTAAAAGGAGAATTCTTAAATGGACATGGAATGAGTGAAGAAAGAGACATTCATGAAGCCTATTATAATTATCTAACAGATAATATCTTCATGGGTCCCAAAAGAATAAAAGCCGTATTTGACCCAGGAAATGGCGTTACAGCCACGGTAATTAAAGAAATTAATTCTCTATTTCCAAATATTGAACCTATCTACATCTGTGATGAAAGCGATGGAACTTTCCCAAACCACCATCCTGATCCAGCAGTAGAAGAAAACATGGAAATGCTTAAAACAAAAGTATTAGAAGAAAATGCCGATATTGGAATCGCCTATGACGGAGATGGAGATAGAATCGGAATAATTGATGAAAAAGGAAAATTTATCATGGCCGATAAATACATGATTGTCGCAATCAGAGACATGATTCATAAAGTAAAAAATAAAACTTTCTTATGCGATGTCAAATGTTCTAAAGCACTCATGGATGAAATAGAAAAACTAGGAGCCAAAGTTCACATGAATCGAACCGGTACCAGTTTTACAGAGGCAGCAACAAAAGAAAAAGAAATTCCTCTAGGAGGAGAACTATCCGGACACATCTTCTTTAATGATCGAGGTCCCGAGGTTTGCAGTGCCATCTATGCCGGCTTGAGATTCATCGAAATCTTATCCAAAACAAATAAAACTTTCTCAGAATTATTAGAAGGAATTCCAAATTACTACTCCACCCCAGAAATCAAAATTCCATGTGATAACACCAAAAAATTTCAAGTCGTAGAGAAAGTCAAAGAATACGTGAAAGGAAAAAATTATAACTACACCGACATCGATGGAGTTAGAATTACATTTGACAATTCTTGGGCACTCATTCGAGTATCCAATACAGGGCCAAACTTAACACTTCGATTTGAAGCCAAAACCGAAGAAGAACTATCACAAAAACAAAAAGAATTTACTGATTTAGTAGAATCTCTACTATAGTAAATTCTTTTTTTTAATACTTTCCATAGGTGTTGTACCATCAAAAAATCTTTTTAACTTTAAAGTTAAAGTATTTTCAGATTCATGCCGAATCAAATCAAAATAATCACATAATCTTCGATAATTATATCCATCGTATAATTCATGAATAAAAGTAGATAAAAGATACTCCCAAAGTTTATTTCTATTCTCTTCTAATACTATAGAAGTATTGCAAAACAAAGGAGTATAAAAAGAATCAGGATCAATAATAGTTACATCGTTGTCCGTAAAAAAAATATTTCCATAATGGGTGTCCGACATCACAATTTGAGCCTTACTAAGTTCTACCATTGTTTTTTGCTCTAATTCATGCACCATTTCAAGCAAATAAGACGTAGGTAGATTTAGAATAGAAGAAACTCTTTCACCACAATAAGCCATCGTATAACCATCAAAAATCTGACCAAAAAATCTTTTATTACTCGTATAATAGAGATCATATAACTTTACAATATGGGTACAATTCAATTCCTTTAATCTTAAAAACATTTTTTTAGAAATATAATAACGATATTTACAATCTCCTTTATAATACTTAAATAAAACATCCCCATGCTTATAAATATATGCCCGACTTCCTTCATCTAAATAAGAAAAAGAATCCGTATTTAATATATTAGAATCACTATAAAAATTCATAATTATCTCCACCCCCTATGCTTTTTTAACGATAAATAAAGGGTTTCATCAGTAAAAACAGAGGCAAACGAAGTACTCAAAGAATTCAAATCGATTCTTCGTAAACTACAAATATCATATAAAAAGCCTTCCTCTTCTTTTAACTTTCGAGCATCACTTAATAAACTAGCGATAATATATTCTAAAATAGCATTTCGATTATACTGCTGAATATAAGAAGTACTATGCCATTTAGAAACGCAAAATAAATCTGGATCAAGAATTGTAACATCATTCTTAGAAAAAAGAATATTAAAAGCATTTTTATCATATAAAAGAATTCGTGCTTTTGTAAGTAAAGGAAGAATATTCTCTAATGCAAAAACCATCTCTAAAAAATATTCTCTTGAAGATTTTAATAAACTATCAATTCTTTCTCCAGCATATTCCATGGTATAAGCATCCATTTTTAAAAAGTAATTCAAAAATGAAATATCATCATAATAGGAATCATAAAGTTTAACAATATGAGGAATATCAAACTCCTTAAGCCTTTGAAAAACTTTAGTAGAAATCTTAGATTTATAATTACACTCTCTCTTATAACATTTCAAAATAATATTATCCTTTTTATAAATATCTGCACAAGTACCTTGTTCAGGAAAAAACTCAAAATCAGCAGTATCAATTATCCCATTAGCCCCAAATAATTTCATAGTCCCCCTCCATAGAGCCTTATTTTACAAGTAAACACACAAAATTGCAAGAAAAAAAGAGCAACTGCTCTTATAGTCCTCCTCCACTACCAAAGGAATCTAATTCTTCTTGAGTTACAATTACATTAATTCTCATTCGTCGATTTCCACAAACAAACAAAGCTTCTCCTTGATTATAGTATTTAATACTATCCATTTCGCTTTCATTCAAATCAATTAATCTTGCTAAATCTTCTGTTGCTTGTTTTTTAAGTCCCATCACAAGGTAATAAGAGGCATTATCGAATATTGCTTTACCATGCATAATTAAATTTGGAGCAGCAAAATCTGTAGGTTGTTGTGTAATAATAATAGTACCTGTATTATACTTTCTACTACGCCTTTGAATATTGGCTAAGAACTCAGCACCAAGTTCATTTTTCGTTGATAATAAAACATGAGCCTCATCCACATACATCACCGTATTAATATTAGGGTCCAAACATAATCCCCACGCATATTTCAAAATATTAAAGAATAACGCATTTCGAATATTTTCGTCCGCAGTCATCAACTCTTTGATATTAAACACAATAAAATCACTATTGATATTTAAAGTCGTATGTCCTGTAAAATAATACCGAAGCTCTTTTACTAAAGGACGAATTTTTAACTCTAGACGTTCCATAACATCTCTTTCATGAGTTTTTTCAGTCATTGAAAGTAATCGACCTTTAATGGTGGCATACACATCATCAAACGTTGGATAATCTTCACTCGTAAATTTGGTATAATCCGTATCATAATCAATCTTATAACGTTTATACGTATCTTGAACTACTTCACTAAACATGGTTAATACATCTTCTTCAATATCTGGTGAATAATACTTCATAAACGCTTTTAATTGCTGTATGGTTCTAGTCAGTACAGTATATCCAAGACCTTGATTAATTTCATTTTCATCAGCATCAATAACAATTTCAAGGGGATTGACCATACCAAAGTCTCCACCTTTACCAAGGTCTAGGAAATCTCCTCCCATTCCCTTAGTCATTTCTTCTAACTCACCCTCTGGATCAATACAAACAACTTTACATTCGTTTCTAATATGACTACGAATCAATAACTTTGCAGCGGTAGATTTACCTGAACCAGAAGCACCAAGAATAATCATATTCGCATTATTTCGATTATGTTCTTTTTTAATTTGATATAAAAATTGATTGAACAAAACCACTCCTCCAGAAAAATCTACTCCAAGTAAAGTTGAATTTCCTGGGTCCTTAATACTATCAAAAATAAACGGATACATCGCGGCAATCGTTGGAGATGGAATTGGTGTTCCAACTCGATTTTCTATATCTTGTTTTGGAAAAATAGGAATCATTGATTTAATGACTTTTTCTTGTTCAAACATCAAAGCAACTCCACGCATTCCAAGAGCATCTAGATAATTTCGAACTTGCATTTTCTTATTTTCCATCTCATCTTTCGTATCAGCTGAAATCAATACATGTAACTGAAAATCAAAGATTCGAGATTGAGTCGAAACAAGCATAGAAATAAATTGCTCTAATGATTCATAATCTTGACGAATGCTTTCCTGAATCGTCTTATCATTTTCTGTTTGATAACGCATTTTTAAATCTGCAATTTCTTTATTGATCATTCTCTGTAAAGTAGAAAGTTCAATTGGAATATGTTTAGCCACAATTTTAATTCCAGATAAATTAGTAAGATTGGCTAAATACCCTGGTTGAATAAATTTAGGATAAGATACAATTGTTAGAATGGTACAATACTTTCCACTCATCATAAATTCAGTAGGTTTAAATTCCACTCCCTTAGGAGCAATCTGAGCTTTAATATTCATTATTCTACACCTACCATTCCACTAAATGTTGAGGCAGAACCTCCATTAAAGAAATTATCAAGAATAATTCTCAAATCATTATTTGAAGTTTGTTGAGAATTTAACCCGCAATTGGCAAGATTACTAATTAAAGTATGCAAACGTTTCTGAATGACATCCATTTTTTTATCCCTAAATAAAATATAGTACTCGGTATCTACAACATTATATTCCACACTCATAAACATATTTGCTTTATTAATATCCTGCGTAATTAACTTTCTCGTAATAGGATTCGTTGCTCGATTATATAGAATCTGTAATTGTGATAAATAAACATTAATGTCCACAGGACGATCTGCAACAACCAACCAAAACTCAAAGTTTATAGAATTATAGAAGTTTCGTAATTGATAAATCACATTATCTCTTGTCCCAGAATCCAAAATGAAAATATTTCTAGGAGCAATTTTAACACCTGTTACATACTCCCCATTTTCAAGTTGAATCATTCCATTCATAATTCCTTTTAGAGGAACCCAATCTTCACTCCATTTGCTTGTTTCTTTTTTATTCTTCGCCATTGTGAATACACCAGCCTTTCCAATAATACCTCTTTCTATTCAAAAAGAATGTAACAATATTTGTAATCAATTGTAATACATTATGATAATTAGGAACAGGAACAACCAAAAATCCAGATATTAACGCAGGAAGTAATACAAGAATGGCAGTGCTCAAATTCATTCCTTGAAAAAGAAACAATAATACCACTGTAATTAAACATCCTGTTCCAAAAATTGCTAAATCAATAGGAGTAAAGAAACCAAGGATTAACTTAGATTTCTTAGTATTAGCCGGTATCAAATAGTTATTCATAAATTAACCCCTTTCTATTTTTTTCCGCCTGAACCACCAGGACCAGTACCACCACCAGGTTTATCTGTACCAGGAGCAGGTGCTCCACCAATTGGAGGTGGTCCTCCTCGTTTATTTGCTTGATCTTGAATATTAACCCATGTTTGTCCTTCAACACTATTTGCTCGTTTCTTAGCTTCTTTTTCAACCACACGACGTTCTCTAGCTCCTAAATCAGCAGCATAAGAAACATGTTTATCGCGCGCTTCTTTTCGTGCCTCACCTAATGCATCTAACTCAATTTGAGTATACATATTTCCAGTAATATCATCTTTAACTTTGGGAGCATTTTCAGACAATGATTCGCGTAATTTATTTGCTTCATTATTAACAGACTGTATTCTACTTTTATATTCTGAAGAATCAAATTCCTGATTCTCAAGTTCAGCAATACGTCTCAATAAAATTTCTCTTTCATTGCTATTCTTAGCAACATCTAGTTTTTGCTTCAATCCATTCACCACTTCATTTCGATTGGCTTCCCAACTAGACTTAGCCTTTTTCTCCTGTTCTTCAATTACTGTAATCTCTTTTTCATGTAATTCAATTTCGGTTTCAACCTCTAATCTACGTTTTGTAATTTGATTTTTAAAAAGCTGTTGAAAATAATCTTTTTCTTCAAAAGTACGTATTTTAAAAGGTAAAACGTTATCTTTGTAATCATCAATCGCATGATCTTGCGTATCTGCTGCAATACGATTTAAAAAACCACGTCCACCGAACCATCCAGCTTTACCTTTTCCACCAAATTTTTCATATAATTCTTGTCTTTGTTTATTAAATTGAAAACCTTTCTTATTCCAACCTGAAATTCCACCATAAAAAGCACCATGAACAAAGTTTTGTCCATTGGCAAAACTAGTCCAAGCACCCCCAGCAGCACCTGTAACTGTTCCTAAAGTTCTACCAGCAGCATCATTAACAAGATTTCCAAGTGGGCCAGACGCCTTTAACTTATCTTTGATACCAAATTTAATATCCGAATTCACACCCAAAATATCACTGATTTCTTTAGAAATTTGCTTAGCAAAAGTAAAGATTCCCATAATGATAACACATAATACTAACAATCCTGTTGGGCCACTTTGCAAATACTTAGCTAAATCATTATTTGCTATAATACGACTAATAAAATAGACCGACATATACATAAATCCAACACGAACAAACACATCAGCATAAGTTGAAATAGTCTTCTTTAACCACTTATTAAAACTATCTTTCTTACTAGGCAAAGCTCTCATAATAATAGGAATTGGAGCAATCAATTGATAAAAAGCTAACTTAATAACACGAACCCCCAAATCTAAAGTAAAAGAAAGCAAAATATAAACTAGGTAGGCACCAACTAAAGTAGAAATAATTCCATAATACTTCACTGCATCGTTTGTATTTTGATATACATAAGGATAAGCAAGTCCAGTTAAGCAACTATAATCGCTATTTTCTAAAATTTCCTTTTTACAATTCCACCAAGAATAACCACCTTGTTTTCCCATATTAACATTTACGTTTCCAGGATTAATAAAAGTATTTAGAACTGTAAAAGAAACAGAATCACCAAAGGAAACGTTGCTTGATTGAACATCATTTAAAGGAGCCCCAAGAATAATTGTTCCCAAAACATCTTGAGATAACACAAAATTCTGCAAACGATAGGCATAACTAAAAAACGTTGGAACAAGTCCTAAAAGGACAAGAGAAATCACAAAATTAATTGCAATATTTCCAACTCCCTTATCTCCTTTGGAATATTTATCTGGATCAACAATGGCATTTAATAATGCATAAGCCAGATAAAATAGCATAAAAACCCCTAAAATTGCATATATTCTTCTAGCAAAATTAGCAAAAAATTCATCTTCAAATATACGTGTAGAAGCTAGCATCATGAATAATTGATAACACTTTGATGCAGCCCAATATACAACACCATCTAACCAAAGTAATATCCAATGAAACATATGACTAACTGCATCACTCAAAGCATTTAATATTAGCATACCATCACTCCCTCAAAGATTGATTTCCACTGCACAGAAAAAACAATTCTTCTCCATAATTAAGTATAACAAATTCTAAGAAAAATTACTAGCAAAATATGTGCACATCAAAAAAAACTAGCAAAGCTAGCAATTTTTTACATCCCAAATACAATTAAAACAGGATTTTGTCTCTTGCTCATACTGAGTTGACCAATTATCAACCCAACTAAACACAAGATTTATAATAGCCGGTAAAAAGAAGATTAATACTCCAGCAATAGCCCGAAAAACAAGAGACTTGATAGATTTTGCAATCTCTTCTGGCTTTGCACTCGTAACAGATTTAAATAAATCCATCATACCAAAAGCAATAATAATAATAGGAATAAATATCTTAGCAATCATGATAATATTTCCAATAAATTTATAAGTTGGAATTAAACTGGCATCGGTACAAACTGCAGCCGTACTAAATAGATTCATTACTGACACTCTCCTACCCTTAAAACACATTTTTGGCAAGCATTAAAATCTCCTTTAATTCCTGCCCATGAATCCACAAACGAGAAAAGAACACTCACAATGGTTGGCAAGAAAAAAATCACTACAGCAGATATTACTCGAAAAGCAAAACTACGAGCAGACTTTTTAATTTCTTCGTCTTTAGAAGAAGTAATCGCTCTAAAGAAATCTAAAGCTCCAAAAACCAATAATATAATAGGTATCACAATCTTAAACACGAGTACAATATGACCAACAAACCTTAAAGGCTCTTTTAAACGAGTACAAGTATCTGTAGTAGGTTGTAACGTTTGATTTTGAGCAGAATCGGTACTTGTAGTTTGTCCATCAGAGCCACTAGAAACACTTTGTTGCATAGATTGATTTAAATAATAGGTATCTCCCTCTTCTCCAGGTCCTTTCTTATTATTTATAATAATTTTATCAGGGCTAATCGTAGCAATATCTTTTAATTTATCAAAAGTATATGTTCGACATGATTTTTTTTCATTCGTAGAACAAAGAACATATCTTCCAGAACCATCTTTGTAAAAATACATTCTTGTCTTCCCTGCCTGACCTTCTTGATATTCTTCTTCTTTCGCAGAATTATAATAATAAGTTTCACCATTAAATTCAATAATTCCTTTGCCCAAATTAAATGTTGCCAAACTCTCATCTTGAGAAATCTCAATACATCCACCATTTTCGGCACACAACATATAACGTCCTTCATCATTCACATAATAATATGAAGCAGCACTAACCCCTTTTATCATCATAAATGTCAAAATGATCACAAACATTGCATATCTTTTTTTCATATCCACTCACTCCTATTCATTACACGCCGAATTTTTGTCACAGTCAAAATTCAATGCACAATCCGTACAACAAGAAAAATGATTTTGATAACCTTCATCATTCCAAGTACTTACTAAAGTAATCAAAAATTGAATGATGCTAGGCAATAAAAATATTAATACTCCAGCTAAAAGCCGTATTCCTATATTTTTAATAGCTTTAAAAAGAGTATCCTCTTTATTGCCAACAACAGCTGTATATAAATCTTTAATGCCCATAACTAAAATCAAAAGAGGAACTACAATACGAACTACTTTAATAACCAACCCAACAATTTTCATTGTCTTACGATAGGATGGTTTAGTACATACTTCAAATGCACTTTTTAGTTGATTCTTAGATAAATCATCGCTGGAATCATAATTTATTTCTTGAGCTGAATGATTTGATTGATTCGTCTCATTTTCCGTTTCAGATTTTTTTATAATTTCTTTCGCTTGATTCATCTCATTTTTTAAATTCTCTGAAGAATGTTCGACTTTTTTTAATTCTTCTTCATATTCTGATTCCGTAATATTTCCATTATCAAGTTTTTCTTGTATTTCCTCTTTGCATTTATTATTCAGAATTTCAATTTGATTTCCAAGTTTTACAAATCCCTGTTTATATGCATCTGAATCCTCAATAAATACTGGAATAGCATTACCATACAAAAAATTATGCCTAAAATCCGTCAAAAAATCTTCTTGTAAATGAATAGATTCACTTTTTAATTTTTCACAAGAATTATTCAATATTAGTGGGGTAAACTCATCAAAATACTTTGTAACCTGAGTTTCATAATTATATTCTAAAGAACTTTCTCCATCAAATTTTGTTCCCAAATTACTTCTGTCATTTTTACAATAAGTTCCATCATCATCAAAACAAACTTCAGAGGATAAAGATGACATGTCAGCCACATCAAAATATGAATTATTCGGGCATTTTCCCGCATTTCTTATACCATATAAAGCATCATCACTCAAATAGACATCTTTATGATGTAAATCTCTATTTTCAATAAAATGTCCATCATGATCATTTTTTCTGGTGTATTCTACAAAAACTTTATTATCACTAAAACTGTAATAAAGATATGAACTATAATAGTAGTATTTAGGATTTACATAAGAAACTGTATATTGAACTTTATTAGTATACCCACAAAGCAAAAGACAAGTATGATTCTTAACACAAACATTAAAATTTTTGGATGAATAAGGAGTACTTCCACTTACCATGCCATTAACTGTGATAGGTAATAAGAATATGCTCAAAAATAAAATCACAATCTTTTTCATAACTAATCCCTTCTTTCAAAAATTATATCAAATAGAAACCCAAAAAACTAGTCGAAGAAAACTAATCGCAATGCTCTAAATCCAGTAAACAAGATTCACAAGTATTAGAGTCTCTTTCTCCACCTATAACACCACTTACCGTATCAAACAAAAAATCAATAATACCAGGAAGTAAGAAAATCACAATTCCTATCAAAACTCATTTCGCAATACCAACAAGTTTCTTCTTCATCTCATCTTCTTTACCAGAAAGAATCACTTGAACCAAACTAACTATACCCATACCAATCAAAATAATAGGTACTAAAATCTTTAACAAAACAATACTCATACCAATAAATCTAAAGGTTTGTTTTACAGGGGCTTCATCACAAAAAGAATCAATACTAATGTCACACTCTCCATTATCACATAACTCAGCAGGAGTAAATGAATCAGAATTACTAGAATTACCAGAATCTATAGGTTTATTATCATAATCAACCTCTACTCTTCCAGATAAATCATCCTTTAGTCTTAAATAGCAAGTTCGCACTATATAAGCAGTTTGATAAGACTGATTAGTTTGTTCACTACAAGCAATAATTATATTTGAATCACAATCGTCAATCAAAGAATCATCAACATTTTTCCACTCTGAAACAGCTTGATATCCCGCAGGTAATTGTAATTCAACATTCTCTCCTTTAACTATCGTACCAACATCAGAAGTAGTACGATAGTTTTTAGTAGAAAAATTTCCTTCTGTTCCTACAACACCCGCCCCCAAAATATAAATTGGAATATTAGGGCAAGTAATATCCTCATAATTTACGTTTTCTTCTAAAAAAACACCACCATTATCCTCACTACCTACTAAGGTAGATTGAGTTTCTGTGTTAACGCCAAAATGAACAGAAATTTTTTCTGTATTTCCCGCGCCGTCATCTTTCATGAACACTTCAGGGCATTGTAGTCCATCACCAGTATCATTAATAAACTTAGAATACTCGCTGCTTAAATCCCATTTAACAATACTAATCCCACGTTTTCCATTCACAGAAGAAAATGCTTCATATTTTACATCAATATTCCCTTTTCCATTAGAAGAAGCATACAAAATAATATGTTGATTTTTATTGACATGAGTTGCTTCATATTCGCATGCAATACACTGGTAACTATTTGAACCACAGATTTCAGAAAATTTATAAACCTCTGCATGTACCTCAAGAATAGTACCTAAAAACAAGAATAATATAATCATCATCACTTTTTTCATCAACATCAATTCCTTAATAAATAAAGTATATCAAAAATATAAAAAAAAAACTAGTGTAAATGCACTAGTAATTAACTCTCCCATGCAGTTTCAGCATAAGCCTTACAATCACCATTTGGAGTGGTAATACAAGTACGGCAAACTTTCCAATCTTCTTGGACATCACCAAAACTTCCAATCAATCCCATAACCATACTTACTAATGTTGGTAAGAAGAAGATAACAATAGCTGAGATAGCACGCATCGCAAGAGACTTTGTAGCTTTTTTAATTTCATCGTCTTTTGCTCCTACTACAGCCTTTCCTAAATCTAACATTCCCCAAATAATTAATAAAATAGGAATAACGATTTTAAAAACCATAAAAATATATCCAACTATTTGCCATACATTTGCAGTATTTGCACAAAAACCAAAAGCTTCACTTTCTCCTACTTGAACTGGTAAATCCATAAATATAACCTCTTTTCTTTTCAATTTATACTCCTATTTTACCGAGTTTATACCACGAAGTCAAGTAAAACATCCCTAATCTGTAAAATAACGTATATTTTCTTTTGAATCCCACATATTAAAAATGTGATACTTATGGAAGAAAAAAAATTGATAAAAAATTGCTTACAATTTATCGAAAAATCCACCTGTGCCTACACTTGTATTAAGGAAATTCAAAAAATACTAAAAGAAAATAATTTTATAGAATATTTAGAAGAATCCAAATGGGAAAAAAAATCAAACAAATTCTATATCACAAGAAATGAAGGAAGCATCATAGCAATAGAAATGCCAAAGAATAAACCAAGTGCCTTTCTCATCATCACAACTCATTGTGATACTCCTTCATTAGAATTAAAGCCCAACGGTACCAACATAAAAGAAAACTACTTAAAACACAACGTCATGCCCTATGGAGGAATACTAAACTATGGATGGTTAGACCATCCCTTAGCGTTAGCAGGAAAAATTATTACAATGAAAAAGAACCAGATTAAATCAATCATCATAGATACCCAAAAACCCACCTTAATCATTCCTAGTGTGGCCATCCACCAAAACGAAAAAGCTAACACCAACTTAGACTTAAACAGTCAAACCGATTTACAACCCATCCTAGCCTTATCAACCCAAAAAGAAGATTTTAAAAAAATATTAAAAAAATATACCAAAGATTCTATCATCGATTATGATTTATACGCCTATAATTGTTCAAAACCAGCATTAATAGGGCTTAATGAAGAACTCTTACTTTCGCCAAGGATTGATAACTTAACAAGTGTCTATGCTTCTCTAGAAAGTTTTTTAAATAGTACTTCAGATAAAATAAAAATATTTTGTAGTTTCAACCATGAAGAAATAGGAAATCTTACTCAAGAAGGAGCAGATAGTAATTTTTTAATGGATACGATAAAAAGAATCTGCGCTTTAAACAATATGGACTATGTAACTTCTCTTTCCTCCTCCATGATTATTAGTTCAGACAATACCCATGCACTTCATCCCAATCATGAAGAATACGCTGATGATACAGGAGCCCCAATTCTAGGAAAAGGATTTGCCCTAATCAAAGAGAGTCTAACTACAACAAATGCCCTTTCTTCTTCCATTATAAAAACCATTTGCAAAAAGAAAAAAATAACATTTCAAGATGCCACCACGAAAAACGATTTATCGGGAGGTTCTACATTAAGTAGCATTAGCTTAAGTCATGTTGCAGCACTTTCAGCCGATATAGGAATTCCCC
>JAFUYX010000004.1 GCA_017476885.1 Bacilli bacterium
AATAGGTACTTAAATCAATAGCTTGATTTGGATAAGTATTTGGAGCATAAATGCTTTTCGGAGTAGTAGGCATAGTGACATTATAATTCTTAAATGTAATCGTACCATACATTCTTATATTTGTACAATGACCATTTGTATATCCTTGATAGGTTACTGTAACATAATCTGCCAACCTCAATTTATATCCTCTATTTTTTTTGGCGTTATAGGAATAAAGTCCAGATAATTCTATGGATGAAACATAAACTTCTTCTTCGCCTCCATAGTCAGTCCCATAACTTGTTATCCAATCACCACCCCAATGTTTCGTCTGTGGAGATTCAGTAGTATATGCAGTTTCACTCGCATTCCTTTTCAATGGCAAAGCCACTTGATACTTACTTCTTCCTCCAGATAAATTATTAGCATATTCTGATTGCGTAGTCAATAACCCAGAGATTTCCCCCCAATAAACTCTTGCATTATAACCTCCAGAATAATATCCTTCATAATTATATAAATCATTGGCATTTTTAAAAATCCCTCTCAAATCAGCATTATTAGCATAACGATTTTCAGCTGCATAACTTCCCTTAAATCCTATTGCCATAAAGACACCTACACGAGGAGTATTATATCCCCATCCCCAACTACTATTGTTAACAGGGATAGTAACATCAAATGGAATCACCAAATCATTGGACCATTGAGCATAGTAAGTAGCATTACCCGATGGCTTTGTTTGGGCTGTGATTTTTGTTCCACCTGTTTTAGCTGTATACCATCCTTGGAACACTTTTGGATTCGTTGTTTTGGTAACACTCGGTAAAGTCCCTATTGCAGAACCTGGAGTTATTGACTTTGTTTGAGTAGTAGGTGTACCACCATTTCCATCAAAGATAATTGTATAAGCGTTTGCTTTCCACGTAGCTTTAAAGTTAACTCTTCCCGATGTGGATCTCAAATTCTTAAATGAGGTTTCTTTTGTACCATTAATCGTAGTATCTGTTGTCGTTGAAGAACCATAGGTGTGAGTCACACTATCCATTCCTGAGATATTCCAACCGGTAAAAGTATATCCACTCTTAGTAGGATTATTGATTGTAAACGCATTATTATAAGTAGCACTTTCAGGGTGATTTGTACCATATGAACCACCATCTAAATCATACCCAATAGAATAAGTATTTGCATTATAAAGAGCATATAGACTTAACGCTGCATTAGAAGAATATGTAGCTCCAGGATTATAACTTGTACCACTTCCATTAGCTTGAGTGTTCCAATTCACAAAAGTATATCCCGTTCTTGTAGGTTTTGCAGAACTCAAAGTTAGATTTGTTCCATAGACTTTGGTTTGGGCACCAGGTGCTCCAGAACCACCATTAGCATCATACGTGACAGTATAAGTAATTTTAGAAGCCGAAGAAGAAATTGCAATATTTCCTGTAACGGTTTTCACTCCACCACTATTCAAAGAAGTTCCTCCTGCAACAATCTTAGCGTCCTTATATCCTTCCTTAGCACTCACAGTCACTTTTAAGGTATCATTATAGTAAATTTTAGCATTGTTTTCTAAGTCTCCAAGAATACCTTTTCCTATTGGTGAAGCAGTTCTTTGAATCGTTAAAGTCGTTCCATCTCCTTGTGTTTTTGTTAATGTATATTCTTTCACCGTGGCACTGGATGAAATCGATAGTACATTATCAATAGGATTCGAAACCGTATATACCGCACCACTGGTAAAGGCACCATTATTGACCATTAAAACAGGAGTATTATATGCAGCCGTATTAGTACTTACACTGATAATAAGTTGATCCCCTTGATAAATAGGATCTCCTTGATGTAAAATTCCTTTTCCTCCCTTTATAGAAAAACTTCGATTCACTGTAATCGTAGTCCCTGTCCCTTGAGAAATCTTTAATTGATATTCTGGAACATGACTTCTTGCCTTCACGACTACATTTCGATCCACTACAATCGTATCTCCATTTTTAAATTCTTCATATCCTTCAATACTATACTCATCTAATACATAATTCTCTTTAGGAGAAAGATCTATTTTTAACTGATCTCCTGGATAAATCTCATTACTCTCATGAATTGTCCCTAAACTTGCAATTTCATTTTGAGTAGTACTCCTTCGATTAACTAAAATTTCTGACCCTTCATCTTTATCATATTTCAAAAAATACGTTCTTAATGAATAATTCGGTACAAAAATAGTACTCTCTCCAATATAGAATAATTCGATATCATCAATGACATTATCTTCTCCTCCATTGATAATGGGAATCGTAATCTTCATATATTTATAGCTTGGGCAATGACGTTCTGTAATTTGCAACTCACTGTTTGTCACCTCTTCACACAACTCATCATTTTCACTACTAGTACTTTCCACCAAAATATTTTCAATATCAATTACAACATCTGTTCCTTGAAGTTCCCACTTCTCATCGCCATACGTAAGTTCCCTATCCGTTAATGAAAGAACCTTTTCATAAGTATTCACTCCATCTTGAAATTCAAAATTAATTTTGGTATGACTTCCATTCATACTCACGCTTTTCAATGGCTTACTTGTTAAATCCTGCTGTACACTTCGCATGACAGAGGCTCTCACCACTTGATTTTCTTTGGCATAAGTAGGATGAGAGGACTCAAACTCTACATCCGTAAGCAACTGAAACAAGAACAACATAACCACTGAAATCAATGCCACACTAATAATAATTTCTATTAATGTAAAACCTTTCTTCTTCATTTTCCACCACCTTACCTAAGAAGACTTTGCTACAGAATTCGGTTGCTTTTCATCAGTCAAACTAAACGATATTTTATCACTAGAAGAATCTAAATATAAAAAGCCTTTTTTATTTTCAAGAGTAGCATAAATCTGCATATAATTATTTAATTTATCCATATGAATAAGATTGACATACACTTGATTACCATCACTCATACGTAGAAAAAAACGAGTTTCATCAATCACAACATCGCCATTTTTCCAAGGGCGATATTCAATCTCACTAATCAAGTTTAAAACATCATTATCTAATTTTTGAAACTCATGAATAAGTCTCTGATAATAAACATCTGGAACATAATTAATTAACATAGGAATTCCAGTAACATTACTAATACTAGCCTCTTTCCCATTTGAAAGAATCACTTTTCCAGTATTACGATTATAAAAGATAGGACGTGCTTCTAAAACCTCAAAAATAATGCTACCCAATAGATTCCTTTTTACTTTCACATCTTCTACTGTTGGAATCTCCAAAACTTTTTGTTTGATTTCACTTAATTGAATATCAAATAACTTAGGATAACTTTTCAAACCAGAAGCTACAATAATCTCGTTATCAGAAGTAAAAGTTGTACCCTTGATCTCTATTCTCTCAATAGAAATCTGTCGCGTTCCATAATACAAAGCAACTAGAAAAACAACTAAAGACAACAAATTCATAATAGCTTTCCAACGAATCCTTTTACGAATGATCCTTTTCTTTTTCATGATTGCAACCCCAATCCTTAGGCTCTTGTTCTAAAACTAAATCTATCTGATAAGATTCTTTAACCTTATCCTTTATTAATTGTATCAAATTTCTGATATCTTTTCCACTAGCATTTCCTAAATTTACAATAAAATTTGCATGTTTTTCACTAATACAGGCATCATGAATTCGCGTTCCTTTTAATCCTAAATCATCAATAATCTTTCCACTAGGAAGTTCTTTACTGGGATTTCGAAATACACTTCCAGCACTTGGATAATCTAAAGGCTGAGAAGAAAGTCTTCTTTGTAAACGATCTTGTACCAATGCTAAAGATTCTTCTCTATTTCCTTTCTTAAAATCAAAGATTGCAGACACAATAATTCCCTGTAATCCTTCTTTAAAAGAAGTAGTACGATATCCATAGGATAAATCTTCTTTTTTTAAAGTGATGAAATGCCCCATTTCATCAATCATATCCACAGACTTCAAATACTCAAATGTACTTACGTTGTAGGCCTCTGCATTTCCATAAATACATCCTCCAATTGTTCCAGGAATTCCAGTAGCCCACTCTAACCCACTAAGACCATGCTCTATTAAATCATAAGCAAGTTTATTGATCATCACTCCAGCATCTACAACCACTTTAGTATGATCGTATCTCACATTTTTAAATAAATCCAGCTTCACAACAACTCCTGGATATGGACTGTCGGACAAAATCACATTAGAGCCATTCCCTAAAACGAAATATTCTAGTTTTTTGACGTGAGCAAACTTCACAAACTCTTGTAACTCTTTCACATTTCTTGGGTGAAGTAAATACCTAGTAGAAGTATTGATTTTATACGTATTCAAATCCCTCAAAGAAGCATATTCTTCTACAATTCCAAATGAAGCAAGTTCATTCATTTTGAAATCATCTCCTTAATATTTTGATAAATCATCAAACTACTATTTTTGGTATCCAACTTTTTCATAGACTGAATCATTTTCAAACGTTTCTCTTTGTTATACAAACAATCTTCAATTGCTTTCAAAAGAATTTCTTCAGTAATATCTTTCTCCTCTAAAAGTTCAATACATCCCTTCTCCTGTAATTCTTTTGCATTATAATATTGATGGTTATTAGCAACATTGGGACTTGGAATAATCAAAGAAGGAATTTCTAGACTCAATATCTCAGATAAACTACCAGCTCCAGCCCTAGAAACAACCAAATCACTTACTTTCATAAGTCCAGGTAGATTATCACAATAAGGAATAAACTGAACATTTTTAGGAACATTCTCTTTCTTCATTTCCTCATAATGTCCTCTTCCTGTAATATAACAAACCTCATAATCTTTTCCTTTTAATTTTTTCAAAACGTTCAAGAACTTATCATTCAAAGATCCACTTCCTAAAGAACCAGCCACAACAGTAACGAGTTTTTTATCACGATGAAATCCTAAAGACTCTTTGTTTAATTTTTCCCTTGCCAAAGCCCAAGCACCACAAGGATGTCCAGTGACTAAAATCTTTCCATTCGTCTTAAAATAAGGAATACTACTTTCAAAAGTAACCGCAACAAAATCAGCATACTTAGCAATCATCTTATTGCTCTTCCCTGGGATACTATTTTGTTCATGAATGGCTGTTTTAATACCCATTTTTTTAGCAGCCTTTAAAACGGGATAAGTTACATATCCTCCTACCCCAATGACAATATCAGGTTTAAAATTTTTCATAATCTCGATACATCTCTTTGTGGCTTTATGAATATAAAAAATATTTTTTAGATCCAATAAAAGATCTTTACTAAATCCATAGATCTGAATTCCTTCATAAGCAATTCCCTTACTTGGAATCACATCTTTTTCCATTCGATTGTGAGTTCCGATATATAAAACTTCTAAATTCTTATCGTGTTTCTTAAATTCTTCAATAATAGCTAAGGCAGGATTAATATGTCCCATGGTACCTCCAGCTGTGATAATCATCTTCATAAGCATTCACATCCTTTTCTATTCTATTATACTATACTTTTTCTATTTTTTGATGAGAAAAGAAAGTTCTATTTCAAAATATTTAGAAATATACTAATCATAGGAGAAACTATGAAACATAATAAAATCGATTTTCCTCTTTTACTCTGTGTCATTTTCATGTCCCTACTAGGAATGATCATGATTTACTCCGCAAGCAGTATCTGGGCAGAGTATAAATTTCATGACCCTTTAAAATTTGTTAAAAACCAAGGGCTATTCTTATTGATTTCCACATTACTATGTGGATTCATTACCAAACTAAATCCAAAAACATTGGAAAAACACTCAAACAAATATCTTGCTATTTGCTTTCTACTTCTTATTTTAGTATTAATTCCAGGAATTGGAACAGTAAGAAATGGCTCTCGTAGTTGGTTTGGAATTGGAGGATTTGGAATTCAACCCTCTGAATTTTCAAAAGTAGCTTTAATTATATTTGTATCAAAGTATTTAGCAAACAATCAAAGAGAATTAAAAAGTATCAAAAAAGGGGTATTCCCCATCTTTCTAGTTATTCTAGCCTTCTTTTTTCTAATTTTATTAGAACCAGATTTTGGAAGTGCTATGGTCATCGTATTAACATTAATTAGTCTCATCTTTATCAGTGGCGTAAAGCTATCCTTTTTTATCCGTTTAGGAATTCTAGGAATCATAGGAATCACCATTCTCATCTTAATTGCCCCCTATCGATTAGAAAGAATCTTATCCTTCTTAAATCCATGGAGTGATCCACTAGGAAGTGGATTTCAAATCATTCAATCTTTATATGCAATCGGGCCAGGAGGACTTTTAGGCCAAGGTTTTTTAAACTCCCGTCAAAAAAACTTCTACTTACCAGAACCTCAAACCGATTTTATATTTTCCATCATCAGTGAAGAGTTTGGTTTTCTTGGGGTACTACTCATTAGTTCATTATTTTTCTTCGTCTTTTATCGAAGCATCAAAATAGCCTTAAAACAAGAAAATCTCTTCTTAAAATATGTAGCATTCGGTCTTTCCATTGGAATCATCATCCAAGCACTGTTAAATCTCAGTGTAGTCACAGGATTAATCCCTGTTACAGGAGTAACTCTACCATTCTTTTCCTATGGAGGTTCCTCATTACTCATAACAATGATCTCTATGGGAATCATTTTAAATATATCAAAATAAGAACTAATAAAATAAAAAAAGAGCACTATTTGCTCTATAACCATACTCCATAGGTAATTGCAGCCATCGCAAGCAAAAGCCCTACTACATAAAATACTTTAACAATATCTCTCTCACTCCAACCAAGTTGTTCAAAATGATGATGTAAAGGAGCCATTTTAAATATCTTACGATTGAATTTACGAATAGCAATAATCTGAATCATCGAAGATAAAGTTTCAACTACAAAAACTCCACCAATCAACGCTAAAGAAAGTTCATGTCTTGTAACAATAGCAATCGCAGCCATCGCTCCTCCAAGAGCTAAACTTCCTAAGTCTCCCATAAATACTTTAGCAGGATTGGAATTAAATAACAAGAACCCTAATAAAGATCCCACTAATACAAAACAGAAAATTGCAATCTCTTGATATCCTTCCATCCAAGTCGTATTCCAAGAAAGAATTCCAAATGCAAGAAAGGCTATAACACAGAGCCCAGCACATAATCCATCTAACCCATCCGTAATATTTACAGCATTAGAAGAACCTACCAGTAAAAACAAAATAAACAAACCAAACGTCCAACCCATAGGAATGAAAACCCCTAAAGAAGTAATTTCAAGAGTAGGTTCACCTCCGTTTTTCATAAATATATAGAAAAACACAAGAGCAATACACATTTGTAATAAAAACTTCGTTGATATTCTTAAACCAGTATTATTATGAAATCGTACCTTTAAAAAGTCATCGACAAAACCAAGTGCAGCATAAGAAAGGAAAACAAATACAACAATAATTAAATTATAATTAAGAGTAATAGAACCTCTAATATAAAGTAAAAATAAAGTAAAAATAACAGGAAGAATGAAAATAAACCCACCCATAGTTGGAGTTCCTTCCTTTTTTAAATGTCTTTCTCCAACCATATCACTTACATGTTGTCGAAAATTCACTTTTTTTAAAATAGGGATTCCTATTAATCCCACTATAATGGCAAAGATAAAACCTAGCATCATCGATAATGCGGTTTTTGCTAAAATTAACATAATACCACCTACCTAACTTCATTATACACAAGTTTTAAAGAAAACAAAACTATTTTTCATTTTTTGACATCCTTTAGACACTACCCTAAATAAACTTTTATGGTTCCGCCCTCTTTCACATATTCTCCTTCACTAGGAGATTGATATAAAATACGTTCTCCAACTCCAGTATACTCCACTTGAAATCCCTTTAAAGTCTTTTTTGCTTCTTCTATTTGAAATCCTACAACATTAGGAACTTTCACATACTTTTGGTCTAAATGATTATATTCTTTCTCCATTCCTTTCTCACTGGGTTGAATTTCTAAAATTGAAATAGCCGATTCAAATACCGATTTAGCAATAGGAGCCGCAACAGTACCTCCATATTGTACCGTATTCAAAGGATGATCAATGGCTACATAGACAACAAGTTCAGGGTCATTAGCAGGCATAAAACCTATAAAAGATAAAATATAGTTTCCAGCCATATAATGTCCATTTTCTACTTTTTGAGCCGTCCCAGTTTTCCCACCAACTCGAAACGATTCAATATAAGCATTTCTTCCGGAACCATGAGCAACAACACTTTCAAGAGCAAACCGTACCAATTTGGAAGTTTCCTCTTCAATGACTCTCCTTTTTAAGATAGGCTCCATATGTAAAATCGTACTATTCGTTTCAGGTTCTACAATCGAATCTAAAATATAAGGTTGAAAAAGATTCCCACCATTGATTGCTGCTGATACCGCACTCACTTGTTGAATAGGAGTCACTGATATTCCTTGTCCAAAACTAGTAGTAGCAAGTTCTACCGGTCCCATCTTATCAAGAGAAAACAAAATTCCAGAGGCTTCTCCATTTAAATCAATTCCAGTTTTTTTTCCAAACCCAAAGTTTTGAATATATTGCATTAATCGTTCTTTCCCTAACTTCTGGCCTAAATAAACAAACCCAGGGTTACAACTATTTTCAACCACATTTAAAATGTTTTGAGCCCCATGACCCCCATGTTTCCAACAATGAATCGTGGCACCCTCCACATGTACTGCACCCGAATCAAAATATTGATCCTCAAAAAGATTAACAGTATGTTCATTTAAAGAAGCAGATAAAGTAACAATTTTAAAAGTAGAACCAGGTTCATAGGTCATCCAAACGGGTAAATTTCGGTTAATCACTTCTTGATGATAGTTTTTATATTGATTCGAATCAAAACCAGGTCTAGAAGCCAGTGCCAAAACCTCACCCGTCTTAGGATTCATAGCTAAAATCAAAGCATGTTCTGGATTATACCTAGCAACAGCATTGTCTAACTCCCTTTCAACAGCAAGTTGTAAATCTAAGTCAATGGTAAGATACAAATTCATTCCATTCTGGGGCTTTTCATAGACTTCAGAAACCTCAAGCCTTTTCCCTTTTCCATCCGAAAAATACTTAATGGCCCCGTTTCTTCCGGTTAAATAAGAGTCATAAGTTAATTCCAACCCAGATAACCCTTGATTATCAATCCCAACATATCCAAGAGTATGAGAAAGAAGTTCTTGATACGGATAATAACGTTTACTTTCTTTCACGAGATAAACCCCATCGATATGTAAATCATCAATTTGACTAGCAATATCATAAGATAGTTGTCTTCCTTCTGGGTGTACCCTTTCAATGCTCGTTTTTTTCGATACATGAGAAAGCATATCCTCATAATCGCTTTGTAATATCTCACTAAGTTTTCTTGCAGTATCTTCTTTATCTAATATTTGATTTGGAATCAATACAAGAGAGGTCGTCGTTAAATTTGTGGCAAGGACTTTTCCATTTCGATCATAAATTTCCCCACGATCAGCTCCAATTGGAAGTTCCCTACTCCATAAAGAATCCGCTAGTTCATGAATCTTGTCATATTCAATCACCTGAATATAAAAAACTCTACAAATAATCACAATAAAAATGAACAATACCATCAAAAAAAAGAAACGAATACGAACATGAATATCATGAAAAAACATAGAATCACCTAAGTAATACTATGTTTCAAAAATAAAATCATTCTATTTCATATGGATTAGATGCAGTTCCATCCGTTTCATCTTTAAAAGTTGTACCTGGTTTTAACGATATAGCAGGTCGAACACCAAAATTTCCTCTTGCCCAAACATTGCTTCCCCAACTACCATCTTCTTTAATATATTTTGCATCCACATACACATGATTATAATAGTGAGGCGTTAAATTCCAATATCTACTTCCTGTTGCTTGAACTGTCTTATTTTTCAATAAAGCTGATTCAGCTGTAGTTAATAATCCCACTGGATAGGTTAAAGTACTATTTCCATACGAATAGGAGTCACTGATATTCCTTGGCCAAAACTAGTAGTAGCAAGTTCTACCGGTCCCATCTTATCAAGAGAAAACAAAAATTCAGAAGCTTCTCCATTTAAATCAATCCCTGTCTTTTTTCCAAACCCAAAATATTGAAAAATGGTGTTCACTTCTCTTTTTTGAGGTTCAACATCTGTAACATCATCGAAATCAATATAAACTTTACCACTAGTAACATTTTCAAGTCCAGAAATCAACCTTAAAATTGTTGTTTTGCCACATCCACTTGAACCAAGAAGTGTTAAAAATTCTCCTTCATGTACTTCTAAAGACAAGTCTTTAATAACATATTTATCCTTAATAAAACTCTTACTGACATGATCTAATTTAACAATGGTCTTCATAAATCAAACACCTTCTATTATAAATATCATATCATGAATAAAAATAAAAAGTCTATTTTGAATAGACTCTTAATTTTTCAACTTTTCCACTTCTAAATAGAATTTTACATCATCTAAAACAAGCCCAGAAGATAAAATATCTTCATACAAAACCAATGTTTGAATATCTTTCATCGTATTCTCTAAATTATCCTTCTCTAAAGATTCAATGGTCAATTTTAACCCATCCAAATGATAACGATCCACAATAACTTGCTTCATTTGATATTCATCCAAAAGAGCAATTTGATTTAACAAAATAAACAAATTTGTATTCAAAAGATGTTTCAAATCCTGATATTCCAAAGACAAATGATGGTCTTTCATATCTTCCTGAGCTTCTTTCATAATTCTAACAAAATACAAATAATGAGATGCAATAAACTCCAAAGCTAATAAAGCAGAAGAATCCTTTGGAAAATGATGATAAAGCTGATCCTGAAAACAAGCCAAATCATAAGCATCATAGGCTTCTATGACCTTATTAAGAGCTTCTTTATATTGAAACAAATAATCTTCACTGGTTTTCTTCTTAAAAGAGAATAATTTAGGCTTTTTCTCTCCTAAAATCTTATATAAATTCTTTTCTTCTTTTTGGACTACTTTCAATGCCGTTTGTTTCACTGTTTTAAATTGATCTTTTTCATTTAAAAGATTTCTTAAATCTTTAAATAAAACATCATATTTTAAAATGATTTGATACTCTTTTAAAATTTTATACAAAGCATTTAAAGTATCCACAGAATAAGCATTCTCGTTAAAATAAATATCTCTTTTCTTTACAATTTCACTCTCTTTAAAATCAGAATACAAATACTCTTTATTCAAAAATTTTTGAAAATGAGCATATGCATCTTTCTTTTGTGCCTGTTCAAGAGCAGAAATCAACTCTTTTTTTCGCACCTGTAATTCCTCTACCTTATGAGAAGAACAAAATGCTTGATATCGATCTTGAAAATACTTATCAATTTGTTTTTCATATTTTAAATAAATATGCTTAATATTTACTTCAATGGCATTAATCAGTTCAGGAAATTGCCAATATAACGTCTCAAATTTTTGCTTTAGTTCTAAAGAAGAAGCCCCATTTAATAGTAACGTCATAAAATCCTGAACAGAAGGATGAAAATCAAAATCAGAAGAAGAAAGAGAAATATGACAATTTTTAAAAGATTCAATCATCTTATTCAAACAACTTTCAATTTCTTGAAAATCATTTTTATAATAACGATGCAACTGATAGAGATAATAATCAAGATGCATTTTTTCATAAGAAGAAAGATAAGGTCTAAATTCATTTAAAATGCTACACTTTTCTAATTCTTCTTGATACTGTTTTATATGAGGATTTTCTTTTAAATGAGAAATTTTATGAATTCTCCCTTGAATTTCTTCTTCCATCATTGCTAACTCTTTCTTAGTTTTTTCTATCTCGCCAAAAAGATAATCCTTCTTCTTTTTACGATTTTGAGCGTTATTTTCAGGAAGAACATCAAACACTTCTGAAAAAGACTCAATTTCACTAACAATTTTCTCCTTCATGATTCTTCACCTTCTAATTTCTTTTGTGCCTCTTCAAGTTCACTTAAATGTTGTAATAGTATCGTATAAATACTTAATAATTCTTCATGACTAAGTTGTTTTAATTCTTCCATTTTTCTAACCTCACTTTACTATAATATAACGAATAATTTCACCTATCAAAGTGTCCCCATCATATAAACGGAAAGCAAGTCGATAGGTTCCTGTCTGTAATTCACTCTTTAAAATTAAACTATAATCATTTTGTGGACCTGGTTTATCAATCAACAAATACTCCATAGGATTGCTTGTTGCAAATAAAGTCTGATCCAAGAAATCTTTTAAATCCACTAATTCATAATCCGTATCATAGATTTCATCATATTTTCGACGATACATAGCTAATCGAATATTTGGATTTTCCAGTACCGATTCATACCCAATTGAAAACTTTAATAATTTATCATTTTTACTAGACAAAATAACATTATCATCATTCAAAACAGGATTTAAACCATAAGTACTATTAATTACAGTCACATTTAATAGTTCTTCTTTTGGCAATTGATCTCCATAATAAATTCCATCTAATGAACCATACACTTCAAATTTAAAAGTATATTCTCCACTTGGTAAAGACGAATTATCACTATGGAATAATAGCCATTTTTGAGTATTACCCACCTTATTAGAAAGTTTAATATGAGTAATACCAGAAATATCTGGATAATAACGATTGTTATCCATCTCAAAATAAGTTCCTACTAAATCAGTTCCTGAAACTAGACTTCCCTCATGATTCAAAACAGAAACTTGTAAACCTAACTTAGAATCAAAATATTGAGTATCTACAATACCAACATTAGAAATAGAATCATTAATATAACTTACCTGAACATCAAAAATATCGGTATGTCCTATATAGAGTGGATTATCTGTAATGGAGACATCCGCTTTTAAAATAGAATCATTTCCTTCATAAAGATTATAAACCATTCTAGAACGTTCAATACCAAGAAAGGAAATAACAGATTCATTCTCTTGATTTTGCATCTCAATGAGTAAAGAATTTCCTAATTGATTTTGATTGATATTCGTATCTCCAAAATCCACAATAAAGATAAACTCTTCACTGCTATTCTCTCCATCAAAATAAATTTGATTCATATCTGCATCCGAATATGTTTGACTATCGTTTTGCCCCCCCATCCTCTGAAACATAGACAAAGGATAAGACACTTCGTTTTCTCTTGCTAACTCAGAAGTTGCATTTGCAACATCTTCAGCAGTTATAATATGATAGTAATACTCTGTCTGATGATTAGCAAAATCAATCATCGTAATTTTCGTTTTTTCAGGAAGAACAAAATTAGAAGTCAAAGCCCGATGATAACCAGTCTTATAAATATTTTGATTTTCCGCATATAAAGCATAATAAGCACTAAACTTACTCTTTGTAGTAATATTATTGGAAGTAGAAGCAAACAACTCATACTTATCACCTGGTGTCATAGCCCCTTCATATTCAATCGTATTAAATAATAAAGTAGACATATTTACATTAATCACCAAACGTTTAATGACACTAGATAAAGCATTCACTTTGGTAATTGCCATAATGGAGATACGAACTGTACCTAAATCTTGTTTGACATCTAAATTTTTAGAATGATATAAATAGAACAACATCGTTGGTACAGTAGTGGAATTCTCTCCTTCATAATAAGTAGTTCCCCTCATTGTTGGATTACTCGTATAAAAGTTGGTTTTACCCGTAGTTAACCATCCAGTATTCGAAGCCTCCATGGATAATCCAAAATTATGGTTAGCATCCTCTACATTAGCAGCAATACGAGGAATATCATTTTTATCCACTAAATGAATCCCATCTGCTAACTCAGAAGTATCAAAATTCAATACTTCAAAAGACGTATTAGGCTCAGTAAATTCTAGAAAAGAAAGCTCAACAGAACCTAAGGTCGAATACTTAGAAGCTTCCAAGTCTACATTGTACTCTAAAACATTCTCCCCAACATACCACATATAGAAAACAGAATTACTAGGAGTTGGTTCAATATAATCGGTATCATTCACTAAAGTTTCTTTATTGATAAAGTTACTATAGAAGCCATTGACTTTAATATCGTGATTGGTATCATGATGTCCAACCACATAACCACCTCTGGTAAACTCTCCTGCCCATGATAAAGAATCTCCTGCCTCTTTACTAAAATGATAATTACCAGTATTGACAGTATTATCAAAATTGTAATTGAAAAGTCCAAAGAAAGTCATCCCACGAACAAGTCCATATTCAGTAACTTGTTCATCCGTAGCAATATTTAAATTCTTTCCTTCAAACATATAAAGACGATTATTAACATTTTTAGTAACTTGATGATTCTCTTTATCAATCGTTACTTGAGCAAGATTTCCACTTCCATCCTCAGAATAGAATGCTTCTAATAAATTAGCCCCAGTTTCCAAATACAGTTCGGAATTATTTTGTAAATGCAATTCTGGAACACGGCTAATAGAGAATAACTCATCTTTGTAATCATTTGCTCTATCAATCGCACCTTTTAATATCATCGAAGAATGATTAATATAAGCATACTTAACTCTTTGAATGGACACATTTTTCTTAGGAGCTCCCATTTCTCCATAGTTTTTAATATAAAGATAGGAATCTCCTGAAGCACTAGAGGCATTTCCTCCACCATAAAAGGATCCATCAATTTGAAAACTACTATGATTTAGTGCATCAACATTAATCAATGTCCCTTCTGTGACACTAATAAAATCCCAGTCATATTTATCAGAAGCCTCGGCATTGGCTTCTCCACCACCAAAGATATGACCTTTAATATAAATATCATCCACTTTTAAAGAGGAATCCTCAACATTCTCACTTCCAATATTGACAATCGTATTTCCATAGATGACGGAGGTATTGGCTCCCCCATAGACATTTCCATAAATCGTTGCCCCAACAATATTAACCGTACTTGTAGAATCATTCTGATCTCCATTTCCAGTAAAAGCTTGATTTCCTCCACCAAAGACACTTCCCGTAAATGGAGCAATACTATCTGGACTTCCAATCACACTATTGCCATCAATAGTGATTGAGGTATTTCCTTCTAATGTAGCTGTACTACCATTACCACCAGCATAAGCACTACCTCTCACAGTAGCATCAGTGATTTCTACAATAGAATTACCCTTTACAACTCCAAAGTTTCCTCCTCCATAGATATTACCTGTAATTTCACCACCATTTAAATCCACATAAGTATTTTCATTCACCTGAGCAAGATTTCCGCCTCCGAAAATAACACCAACTTTTCCCCCATTCACAATAACGTTAGTGATTCCAACTTCGGCTTTATTTCCTCCCCCATAGATAGAAGAAATATTATTAGAATTATTCACAACAACATTGGTAGTACTTACAAGCCCACTATTATTAGAACCCCCATAGACATTCACTACATTTCCAGAAGTGACTAAAATATTTGATGTCGAAAGTCCAGCTTTATTTCCTCCACCAAAAATATTAGTACTCGTTCCACCACTAACTTCAATGTGAGAAACATCACTATTTGCTTGGTATCCTCCACCATAGACATTTTCACTCGTTCCACCTTGGAATGTAATATGAGTATTCACGGTATTTCCACCGGCGTTATTTCCTCCATAAACATTAGTGCTAGTTCCAGAAACATGAGTAATAAAACTATCTTGAACAGAACCCGAATTATTTGAACCCCCAAAAATATTTCCAACATTAGCACCATTCTGTAAAATATTTGTAGTGGTTACACTAGCCAGATTTCCTCCACCATAGACATTTGGAATAGTCCCATCTGCAGATAATAGTTGAATATCCGTAGTCGGAGTAGAAACTTTATTTCCTCCACCATAGACTGCAGTAAGAACTTTAGCAACACCTTCCACTTTTACAGAAGTAGTATCACAACTTCCTCCTTCGTTATTTCCACCATAAGCATTCCCAATTTCACCACCTGTAATTTCAACAGTAGAAGAAGTAACATCTCCAGAAGAATTGGAGCCACCAAATAATGTAGTCACAGAAGACCCATTAGCGTGCACGTGTGTATTCTCTACACTAGATTTATTTCCTCCACCAAAGGCACTACCGATAACGCCTCCGTTTAAGAACACTTCATTTTTCTTAGTATGAGTTCCTGCTTGGTCATTTCCACCAAAAACACTTGTAATATCCCCGTTTTGAATCGTCACATTAATATCGCCAAGAACATATGGAGTCGTACTAGCATCTCCTTCTCCACCACCAAAGACACTTCCTAAGACAACACCTTGGTTCACAGTAACAGAAGTATTTCCATAATTAGACCCCGTATGACTAGTAGAATTTACGGTTCCAAAAGCACTACCACCATACACAGAACCTCCAATAACAGGAACATTTTCTTTACGATCTCCAATGACTACCTCAACATCATTTTTAACATAAGTATCTACACCTTTACCTCCGCCATAGATATTTGTTTCAACGTTTCCTTCTTGTACTTGAACTTTCGTGCTACCTAGAATCGTTCCAGAGATATTAGAGCCTCCATAAATACTTCCTTTGACTGTGCCACCTTTTTGAGTAATCGTAATAGAAGCTATTGTATCATCTGTTCCAGCACCATTTTGGTTTCCTCCACCATAGACATTCTTTTCAACAGTACCGCCTAAAATAGAAATCGAAGTTGTTGTAGTATTCTTAGAACTACTCACTCCTGTAGCACCATAGTTTCCTCCGCCATAGACACTATTTTTAATCGTTGCATTTCCATCAATTAGAATATAAGAGTTTTCATTAGAACCAATCGCTGAATAACCACTTTTTCCATTTCCATTTCCAAATACACTACCAGATTCTGCTCCAAATAAAGTGTCTGTAGCCCCATTCCCAATAGTAGCATTTCCTCCAACATAGATGAAAGAAGAACCATTTAACGTTCCATCACCATCGCTACTATCACTACCAGAACCATTTGATCCACCAAAAACACTATAATTAACAGTTCCTCCGGTTAAAGAAATAATTCGATTTCCATAAGTTGCAGATCGACCTGCGCCACCCACAACCATATCAATTGTTCCACCTGTCTGATAAATATAAGTATCGTTATAAGAAGCTCTAGAAGAGGCTGTTAAAGGCCCACCAATGAGGTTATAAATATATCCCCCTTCTATTTTGGCACATCTTGCACTATAGTACTCCCCATAACTTCTTCCCCCTACATAGATGCCAGAATACATATCATATTTTCCTGTACCAAAAGAACCACTTTTAACAGTCAGATGAATAGCACATTCTCTAGTCGAGCGTATTTCTCCAGCCCATGAACCAGCCGCACTAAACGATACATCTAAATTTTGAGTTTCTCCCTTAATTCGGTCAACATCACTTCCATACACGGCATCAGCCTGAATCGACAAATAATCCGTATTTCGATTTCCTCTTGCTGGAGGTTCTGTCAAAGAACCACTACTATATACACCCGATTCAATAATCATGCTATATTTTGTATTATTAGCGTTGCTTCCAGTATCATCAAGTCCACCAATAAAAGAGTCAAAATTTGCATAATCTTCATATTGTCTTAATCCACGACCAACTTTCAAGTTATGGAAATTAGCAATAACAGTCCCATGATAAATATAACTCCATCCACTTATTGTATACCCAGTAGTAGGATCTTCATCTGTCGGTTCATTTTCAGAATAAATCGTCAAATTCTCAATAGTCGTATCATTATAAGCTGTTACATTAAGGGAATTTACATTCCATCGATAATTTAAACGTTCTCCATTTTTGAGTCCTGTAAACGTAAATGGTTTATTCTGATTTGTACTCCATGTACTATAGATATTAGCGCCAATATAAGCGATATTAGTATCTCTGGTTGTTAAATAATAATAATGTTTTCCTGGTTCAAAGAGATTTTCTTCTTCATTCTCATCATACTCACCCAAAAGTTCATAATAAGTACAACTCGAGCTTCTGCAAGTTCCATTAACACGGTTTCCATCTAAATCGTAATAACCAGAGTAACTAGCACCATTACTAAAATCACGATTGACATAGTATCCACCCATGTTTTTATTTTCATAAGGATAAACAACTTCATAATCATAGTCTAGATCATTCCCATAAACCGTATAACGTCGATTATTTTCAAAATAATAGAAGGTGTCATCTTCATTATAATACATTTCTCCAGACGTTAATTCTCTATAGTAATAGCAGGTCTTACTCGTACAGGTACGATCCGTAGCATAACGATAACTATTCCCAGACCTATAATACCCAGTATAAGTATGATTTCTAGTAGTACTGGTATAGACATAATATCCTACCATATCAAAAGGCAACTGATGGCTTTCAGACGTTGAAATTTCATGTAAACCTTCACTATAGAAATTGCTAAACACATTACTCCAACTACCAGTCATATCAGCAGTTTGAGCATCCACCCAACTAGCTCTAAAGTTTAATACTAAATCATTATACCCATTCTCATTTCGAGTTACAGGAATACTAGCATGCCTTTGATACAATTCGGAATCTAGAGTAACGACCACACCAATATTTTGACTAACCCATCCATTGAATCCTTTTCCATTGGGACGATTGGTAAAAGGATTATCGATTAATACCAAATCAACTTGATTATTTTTTACCTCTAACCATTTATAATACACCATTGTATGTTCATTTTCCGTATCACTAATAGTTCCAGTATATTCTCCATCACTCGCAGAATACGTAATTTTTGCTCTCACTAAGTTATTCTCAGAATAAATATTTCGATTTTCTCCAGTAGGTAATCTAGAACTTCCACTCACATAATTTAGACCTTGATAATAATTCCAGTCAGCATCTAAATCATTAATATAAATAACTTGATTTCTAGAACCACTTTTCTCTACCTCAAAACTAGGAACAGAACTTGGAGATAGAGCCTTCAATAATCGCTTAGTTTGCTTTTTTTCAAGTGCGATATCTCTAGAATGAACTTTCATTTCATAAGTATCATTAGATAATGCAATCTCAGAATCCTCTAGTACAATTCGATCACCTTGAATCATATATTTAGAGGCCTCTCCAACGACTCCTTCTTGTTCTTTAAATAAATCATAAACATCATTTTTAACAAGTACATTCGATATTTGAGTATCCTTAGCATGATAGATTAAAGTAGTGATATCATTTCCCATAGGAACAACATTCTCTTGTAAAACAACCTGAGAAAGTTTAGAAGCATCATCTTCATAAAAAAGTCCCCCAAAACAATGATCAAATGCTTGAACATTTGCCTCAATTAAAATAAAATCAAGATTACTTTTGTTACTGCTAAGAGCAAGAATTGCCCCTTTATCACCCGTTAATTGATAATCAATATCTTTAATTGATAAGTTCACAATGGAAGCATTTTCTAAATTCGAAAATAACGAATCAAAAATACGAACATTATAAATCGTATTTCCCTGTCCATCTAAAGTTCCAGAAAAAGGAACGTCACTGTCTATAGACAATTCATGTTTCCCATAATTAAAGCCACTCGTAAGTAAGTAGTTTTTATCCGCATAAAAAGTTGCCTCATCACTCTCTAAAAGTTGTTTAAAATAAGCAAACTCCCCCGCAGTAGAAATCACATAAGGATTTTCTTCGCTTCCTGTTCCAGATGCAAAACTACTAGCAACAACACCATCCCAACCACTATCACTTGTAGAAGAAGAAAAAGTGCTTAAAAAATACCATGACAAAAGAATCGCTATCAAAGCAATCGAAATAAATAAAAATCGATGTTTGTAAATATAATTTAACTTCAACTGCTTCATTCTTATTCTCCTAAAATAATTATAACATAAAATTGTTCAAAAAAACACATTTTTTACAATAAAAAAGAAGTTGAAATTCAACTTCTAAGTTTCAAATTAAGCTCCTGCACTAGATTGAGTAGATAATTGTACATTATAAGTAATATCAGAACCAGTAGCATTGTTTTCACAATCGATATCTTGTCCTTCAATCCACATATAAATTCTCATTTTAGTAACACCGGCTGGTAAATCAAACGCTCTTTGATAAGCAGAATTTACAGTAGCAGTTTTCATATCTGGAGTCACTAATGTTGCATTTGTAGTATCACTACCCTTAACTAAATTCTTCAAGTTAACAGCAGAAGAAATAACTTTATTAACTCCATAATAAGGGGTATTTGAATTTTCTACTAAAGTAACTCCATATTCAGGTGCTACCGTATTAGTAACCATTGTACTATGAGTATCCATATTAGGCTCCCAAATAATCGCCTTACTTGCAATCTTATTAGATAATGCAGTTAATTTAGCAACTGAATCAGTGGAAGCTCCTTCTCCTAAAGTAACAAAACCTACACGAGCAGCATTTTTAAGACCTTTATCATCGGTTCCTTCTTTTGCAACAACATTAGAATTAGTCGTTAAATAAATTGTTTGAGGGGTATCTACACGTAAGAAAACATCAAATGCCACAAAATTTCCAGTAGATCCAGCAGCTTCAGTTTCTAAAACTGTTGTAATATTATAATCTCCTGTTGCTTGATCGTTTCCAACAATACCACGATATAGTTTCAAATGACCAGAAGTACCATCTACAGCACCATCGGTTGATACTGCTGTTACAGTAGCTGGTAATTGATTTGTATGTCCAGTATATCCAGTTGAAATATCTGAATTTGTAATTACAGATTTCCATGCATTAGCATCCGTTGAAATTTGTAAACCATTGCTTGCTTCTACTTTAACATCGATTGAGTTAATCGTAACAACTTGGTTAGCAGTAAACCATGCATATGTTGAAGTTCCAAACATCACAATCGTTAACAATAATAGTAAAATAAACTTTTTTGTTCTGCTTTTTTTTCTTTTTTTAGAACTAATTTTTCCCATTCTTTTCACTCCTCTACTTGTTCTACATGATTTTCAGTTATAACCATGTGCATTTTTAATTCTCCGCCAATCAATGGATCGGTGCAATCTGGGTCATCTCCCTCCAACCACACCACTACTGTGATTCGGTCAAGACTCCCAGGCATAAAATCATCTACTTCTTCTAAGATAATGGTTCCTTTGGCATCTTTGATCTCTTGAAAAGGGACCGTGTCTTTCTCAGGCTCATGATCTAAATGATTTCTCTTCGCATACGTCTTATACTCTCCATTGCGATAGATTCGCACACGAATCGCTTCATCCACATTTTTAATGACATCATCAACAATCACCTCATACCAATAATGAAGTTTTTCTTGTCCCTGATTTTCAATATAAAATGTATAGGCGATATAATTATCTCCATTGTGAGATCCCGAAACTCCTTCTGCATCAACATTCTCAGGTAACCACTTATAAGAAATATTATCCATAAATTTGATTGCAGTTGCTTCAAGTCTCCTCTTCCCTGAGAATTGTTCAAACTATCAAAAATAGCAAGTCCACTCTCTAAAGAACGATTCGAATCCAAAGTTACAGTAAACTTTCCTTCGCTATAAATCACTTCCAGTATAATATAAAGAACTATTAAAAATAGCAATAGAATTAACAAAGCAATTTTCACTGTCCTAGATGCAATTTTTCGCCGTTTTACTTTGTCGGCTTTTACTAAAACTTCTTTTGCCATGAACCACCCACCAAAATTATGCACATGGTATATCCTCATACCATAAAAATAATTTACCATATTCTTTTTTAAATTACAATATCCAAAAATTTAAAATTTTAAAAATTGACACACCAATGTAAACAAGCCAAAAAAATGACACATGTAAAATTTGTGCCAAACAAAGAAAAAATTGACACATTCGTCTTTTCTTTATAAGGATTCTTGATAAAATAAAAATAGAAAAGGAGGCATTATATGATTCAAATAAACAAAAAGTACAAAATAATACTACTATTATTCTCCATTCTAATATTGATGAATCTCATCCAAGAATCCTACGCCAAATACATTTCAAGTGCCTCTGCAAATGGAAACTTTATCATTGCCAAATGGGCATTTAAAGTCAATAATCAAGATGTATTAAATAATCAAGATTTTTCAAATAAAATCATTCCCGTCATCGAAGATAATGCTCATATCAAGTCTGGAGTCATAGCGCCAACGAGCACAGGATATATTGATTTAAATATTGATTATAGTGATGTAGCAGTCGATTTTACAGAAACCATTTCCTTATCCTATAAAGAAAACTCATCTGTAACAGACCTAGTCATTACAGGATACCAATTAAATGACGGAGAAATCATTGAATTTAATAATAGTGCTTCCCTATCTTTAAACCACTCTATTCAAGAAGAAAACAAAATAGACCGCTATAGATTCTTTATTAAATGGAAAGATGGAACTGGTGAGAATATGGACAATCAAGCAGATACTCTAGCGTCCGTTGAAGGAAATGCAGCCGTAAGTGTCAACGTCAATTTCATTCAAAAAGCCAGTTCATAAGAGTTTTAAAAGAACTCTTTTTTTCATATTTATAAAACTTGCATCGTATAATGAAACAAAGGAGAGAAAAAAATGAAACTAAAAATCAATAACAAGTACTATCCTATTATAGAAGCCACATCATTTAAAACAAGACTTCTAGGACTGATGGGAAAAGAAAACATCGATTATGGGATGTTATTTCCTAAATGTAATGCCATTCACACCTATTTCATGAAAGAAAATATTGATGTCATCGGTTTAAATGAGGATCATCAAATTATCTATATCTATAGAGACGTTCCCAAAAATAAAGTAGTCAAAGTCAGTGAAGACCATAAAAAAACTAGTATTTTAGAACTACCTCAAAATACTAGTAAAAACTTCGTCATTGGTTCCATCTTAAAATTTGAAAATTAATTTTTCAATTCAAAGATATAATCGTTAATTTGAACTTCATCCCCCACTTTAGCACCTAATCGATAAAGTTCATCTTCAATGCCCATTCCTTTTAATTTTCTTGCGAATCTCTCAACACCTTCTTGTTCTGTAAACCGAGTCATCGCAAATAATTTTTCAACATCTTTTCCTTCAACAACCCAGATTCCCTCTACCTTTTTGATAGTATATGGTTTTTCATGTTGAAATTTATAGACAATGGCGCTTTCAAAAGTCTCATCAGCAAAAAGATTTTCCTCTTCCAAAGTATCTAAAACATCAGCAAGACGATAAAGGAGTGCCTCAAGTCCTTGACTTTCTATAGCACAGATAGGATAAACTTCTTTTTCAGGATAACGCTCCTGAAATTTTTTTAAGTTCTCTTCAAAAGAAGGTAAATCCATTTTATTAGCCACGATAATTTCTTTTTTCTTTGCTAATTTGTCACTATAAGAAACAATTTCTTTACGAATACATTCATAGTCTTCAATAGGATTTCTTCCTTCGCTTCCAGCCATATCAAGAACATGAACCAAAACTCTAGTTCTAGAAGCATGTTTCAAAAATTGATTTCCAAGTCCAACTCCAGCACTCGCGCCTTGAATTAAACCCGGCAAATCTGCAATGACAAAAGATCTTTGGTCACGTAATTTCACTACTCCTAAATTAGGACTTAAAGTAGTAAAATGATATGCCGCAATCTTAGGACTAGCACTCGTTACCTGCTTTAATAAAGTACTTTTTCCAACACTAGGCATTCCAATCAATCCAACATCGGCTAAAACTCTGAGTTCACACTTGATAAAACGAATCTCGCCAGGTTCTCCAAGTTCACTATAAGAAGGGGCAGGTTTTTCATGAGTAGCAAAAGCCGTATTTCCTCTTCCTCCTCTTCCCCCACGAGCCACAACAAATCGCTCATGATCTTCTTTTAAATCCGCAAGAACAATCCCAGAATCATCATCATAAACAATCGTTCCAGCGGGCACTTTCAAAACCAAATCTGGAGCACTAGCCCCTTTTCTATTCTTTCCTTTTCCATTTTCTCCCTTGTCAGCCTTAATAATCTTGTGAAACTTCAAATCCACAAGCGTTTTTAAACTCTTATCGACTTCAAAAACAATACTTGCTCCAGCACCACCAGACCCCCCATCAGGACCACCCATAGGAATATATTTTTCACGCCTAAAAGAAGTACACCCATCTCCCCCTTTTCCAGCCATCAATTTCATTTTTACTTCATCTACAAACATAGCCAAGCCTCCCTTGCTAAACCTATTGTACCAAAATCATATCAAAAAGAAAATAGTTTTAGAATATTAAAAAAGCGTTTACTTTGCTTCGTAAACACTTACTTTCTTTTTATCTCTTCCTAGTCTTTCAAAACGAACAATTCCATCTATTTTAGCAAATAAGGTATGATCTTTTCCCATTCCTACATTCGTACCAGGATAAATCTTAGTTCCTCTTTGACGATATAAAATAGAACCTGCACTGACCATTTGACCATCAGCAGCTTTTGTGCCTAATCTACGACCAGCACTATCACGTCCATTTTGAGTTGAACCTTGTGCCTTAACATGGGCAAATCTTTGAAGATTTAAACTCAATCTTAACATGTTTCTATATCCTCCTTTAATTTTACATTTTTTGGATAAGATTCTTCCAATTCTTGAAACTCACAAATCATATTTTCAAGTAATGTCTGAGTAATCTCATCATTTTCTAAAACATTGAGAATAAAGTTTCCCTGATCTTCGATTTGAATTGCTTTCTCATTAAATCGAAGAATCGCATTCACAGTTGTAGTTAGTATAGAAGAAACTCCTGCACATACAATATCTTTTCCATAATCTGCAAACCTTGCATGTCCAGATAACTTCACTCCCAAAATAAACTCATTTTTTCTATGTATTGTTATAGTAATCATTACTTCACAATTTTCTTAATCGTAACTTTAGTATATGGTTGTCTATGACCTTGAGTTTTACGATATTTTTTCTTTGGACGATACTTAAACACTAAAATCTTCTTTTGTTTTCCATGTTTTTCAACCGTACCAACGACTTTAGCACCTTCTACATAAGGGCTTCCTGTTTTACCATCTACATATAAAACATTACTAAACTCTACATCACTTCCAGCTTCCGCATCTAATTTTTCAACATAGATTACATCGCCTTCGCTAACATAGTATTGTTTTCCACCTGTAACAAAAATCGCTTTCATTATTTCCCTCCTTTACTATAATAAGACTCGCCATGAAGGTAATTTTCATTTTTAAGACCTTTTTTGTGCGGTTTTATGAAAGCACACATCAGCCCATAAAACATTTAGATTTTACCAAAAAACAAACTTATTGTCAATTCTTCTTTCTTAATTTTTTGTTTATAAAAGCGACTTTTCTATTGAACTCATCCTTTTCTTATTGATTAAGAGGAAATCAAAACATTATTTTTCCTTTCAAAGACAAAGATGCCCTTTAAAATAAGAAAGTATGATAGGATTATGAATAACCATCCAAATCTTCCCAACGAATTCCAAGTTTTTCATTAGAGCTAGCAAAAAATGTAAGGAATTCCGTTAAAATCCGTTCTTTCATTCCAACCTTAAACTTTTTGTGAAACAATTTTATTTGATAGATGTGGCATACCGCATGCAAACATTCCTTTCAAATCTAGATAATACTTTATCATAAAATATACATTTTATCAAAATGACTCTTTAATATTTCTTTTTCACTATAATATTTATTATCATCATAAAAGAAATGTCTTATATTCTTTCTTAACACCCGATAGTTCCTTCCCTTTTCATTTTTAATCTTAGAATACGGGAAATCTTGTAAATACCGTTCCAAATAAAAACGATTCACATAATGCTTTTTGTTTTTCAAATATAGATGATATTGCCCCAGTAAGACAAGACACATAAAATAATTATGAACCTGAAAGAAAATATTATATAAAAAAAATCCAAATAAGAAAATCAACGAAACCACCTCATAGACTTTTAATGACAACTCAAAAGAAAAGAAAAATTATAAAAAGTGATGCCAAAACACACTTCCATCTAATGGTATAATCGGAAGCAAATTAAAAAGTAGAATCATCTGATTATAAAAAAGAAAAAGTTCTTTATTTAAAATAGAACTTCGAAGCAAAATGATTTCCAAAATCAATTGAGATAAAATTCCTCCTGAGGAGATGACTAAGTCTTTTAAAATCGAATCATTAATTTTATGGCTTATCTTACAAATTCCCCCGAAAGGATAAAACACTACTTTTATAACAGGATAAGAAAATAATTGAATAAAAAATAGATGTCCAACTTCATGAATCACTAAAATGCTAAAAAGAATCAATACTCTTTGAAACATTCCCATACAAAAAGCAAGAAAAAAGAACAAATACGTCCATTCAGAAATTTTAAATTTGCTGATAATAGTCTTCATAAGAAATCGTCTTTCCATCTTTTTCAAATACTAGATAATACTCTTCTCCAAGACTTTCTCCCAATATTTGTCCTTCTTCAATATAATCATAAAGTTTAAAATTGGTATGATCAATATTTCCATACCAAATATCAACTCCATCGACTCCTTGCATAATAAACGTGTTATTATATCCCTCTTTTTCTCCCATATAAACAAGAAGTCCACTTGAAATTGCCTTAATAGGAGTACTCTTCATGGTCTTAATTTTATACCCATCTAAATAGGTTTCTCTTTCTCCCATACGAACTTCATTCATCACCATAGAACTTTTCTCATCTTGAACACTAGGAAGAATTTCTCCAAACGTATGATGATACCATTCATTAATTTTCATAAATTCTAAATTACTTTCCAGGACATTCTTTTTAAACCAAACTTTATTATCATCATCTAATTTCATGAAGATCACAGATGATAACACCAAAATAATGCTTAAAAGAATTTTACTGAACTCTTGAGAAATCTTATTATCAACTGCTTTGGGACGATTTCCTCTTCTTTTTTTATGTCTTTGCATTGCTAAATCCAGTTCATTCATGACTCTCACCTATCAAAGTATATGAAAGTTTAAAACAATCTAGAATACAAATATGTCAAATACTAAAAGAGTATGCCAAAATAAAAAAAGAAAATCCAATGGATTCTCCTTTTTATTTTAAAACTTTTTTATAAAACAAAGCTGCAAGAGCACCGCCCACTAAAGGAGCGACTAAAAATACCCATACCTGAGACAATGCTTCTCCACCTTGGAATAAAGCTGGACCTAAACTTCTGGCAGGATTTACACTAGTTCCAGTAAATGGAAGTCCTACTAAATGAACTAATGTTAAAGTAAGGCCAATGACAAGTCCAGCAATAGAACTATTCTCTTTTTTATCCGTTACACCAAGAATTGTCAAAACAAAGACAAAAGTCAAAATCACTTCAATTCCAAGTGCCATCCAAACATTGACGATAGTTCCATTAATCAGTTCTCCGCCATAAGCATTAGCGCCAAGCACTTCAAAAGAACCTAAGAAAAATCCAAGAAGTGCTGCCCCACAAATAGCACCTAGTACTTGAGAAATGATATACTTAAAACACTCACTCCAAGTCATTTTCTGAGCTACTGCCATACCAAGAGATACAGCAGGATTAATATGACATCCACTGACATTTCCAATACTATAAGCCATCGCAACAATCACAAGTCCAAAAGCAAGTGCTGTTCCAAGGTAAGAAACCCCTGTAACAACCGCAACACCACAAGCAAATAAAACAAGAACTAAAGACCCTACAAACTCAGCAATATACTTCTTCACCAAACTAACCTCCTCTATTTCATTATATCAAAAAGAGAATTTAATTAGAAGAAAAAAAGAAAAGATTTTACTTTTCAATTAAGTAATACTTTTTCTTTCCTCTACGAATAATATTATATTTTCTATTTTCATCTAATAAAGTAGTTTCCTCACTCACTATTTCTCCATTTAAAGAAATTGCATGATTATTTAAGAACTCTCTTGCTTCTCTTTTAGAAGAAGCAATCTTACAATTTACTAAAATATCAATCAAAGGTAAATTTTCATATTTGAATGTTGGAACTCCTTTAAATACCGTTTCAATCTCTTGATCACTTAAAGAAGAAACATTCCCTGAGAATAGTGCCTCAGACACTTCAAGAGCATGTTCAAAAGATTCTTTTCCATGTAAATCTGTAATAAACTCCTGAGCTAGTCTTTTCTGAGCCATTCTCTTTTCAGGACATTTTTTATGACTTTCCATAATTTCATCAATTTCTTCTTTTGTTAAGAACGTAAATACTTTTAAATAATCTTCTACTCTAGAATCATCGGAATTAATTAAGTATTGATATAACTCATAAGAAGAAGTCTTTTCTTCATCTAACCACAAAGCATTTCCTTCACTTTTGCCAAACTTATTACCATTTGCATCCAACACCAAAGGCATGACAAAACCATACGCATCTTTTCCTGTTTTTCTTTTGATTAAATCGATTCCTGCCGTAATATTTCCCCATTGATCAGAACCTGCAACTTGCAGTGTACAACCTTTGTTTTCAAACAGATAATAAAAGTCCATAGCTTGCATAATCATATAAGAAAACTCTGTAAAAGTAATTCCTGTTTCTAATCTTCTCCTGATAATATCTTTATCAAGCATATAATTTACATTAAAGAATTTACCATAATCTCTTAAAAAATCAACAAAGTTAAGATCTTTGCTCCAATCCCAATTGTTCACAACTTCGAACCCAAATATTTCTTTTGCTTGTTTCGCCAAACAAGAAACATTATGATCAATTTCATCAATCGTTTTCATTGCTCTTTCCGCAGTAGGTTTAGGATCCCCAATTCTTCCCGTAGCCCCACCAATTAACAACAAAGGATGGTGCCCCGCTTTAGCTAGTCTCTTACTAATCAAAAAAGAACTATAATGACCAATATGCATAGAATCCGCCGTTGGGTCTGTTCCTATATAAAAAGTAAGTCCCCCTTCATTTAATTTTTCAATCAAATCGGGACTTGTGATATCCTTGATAAGTCCTCGATAAACTAAATCTTCATATACTGTCATAAAATTCACCTTTCTTCTAAAATAAAAACCTTCTATTCACGTAAGGGTGACAATTGCCACGGTACCACCTTACTTCATAGAAGGTTATTCTATCTCTATTTTTTAACGACCTTTAAGCCGATTTCACTCCATTGGTTGTAATTCAACTTCTACGTGAACAAACTCATTGTAACAAAAACTTAACTACTTGTCAAAGATTTCTTGGGATAAATCCACTTGGGATAATGATAAAAGAAAATACTACAAAAGATGCCAACAATCACAAAAACCCAAATATCTTTGCTAATCACATTCACCATATAATTGATAAAACCATTTGCAATTTCCAATCGATTCATCAATGCGGTCTTCACCACAGTTCCTAAAAAAATTTCTACAACAATGAGTACAGAAGTATAAGCAAAAGAAGTCCGGTATAATGCCTTATAAACGCTTCTCACATTTTTACCACAACAAAATAATAGAATCATAGAAATCCATAACAAAATAATAGATAAAAGAATCCAAAACTTACTCATCAAAAAAGGAATAAAATCAAGAATTTGAGGAATCGTAACTCCAAAATAAGATTTTTCACTTTCTAAACGCTGCATAAAATGTTGAACCGTCGGGAAAAAATTCAACACATCTTTGGAATATTCATCAATTTTTTCATCAATCAATTTCTGCTTTTGCTCTTTTTCCTGCTTAGAAATAGATTTAAATAGCCAGGAAGTAATCTGAGTATTCTCTCTTAAGATTTTCTTAAACAAAGAGGCATCAAAAACAGGTTTTTCCCCTTCATTTAAGTAATATAGAATATATTGAATCGTATAATCACGAATCAATTGTTTAACTACATCACTCTCTATGACTTGGTCCACCACTGAACCAGAAATTCCAAGTCCTTCTAAAAACATTTTTGTTTCTTTCAAAAAAAGACTATCATCACCACTTGATGTCTTCACAAGAAAAGAAAAATCATTTTCGTTAATATATTTTTGAATAGACGAAGGACGAATACTTATTTTTAAGATAAACGAAATCGTAAGAAAAAGACAAGTCAAAAACAAAAGAATAGAAGAAAGAAAAACTCCAGTTTCTTTTATAAGCTTCATGTTGTTCACTCCCTATCTATGTTATAAAAGTCTTGAAATATTTATTTCAAGACTTCAAAAATCAAAATGGTGTCCCCGGAGAGAATCGAACTCTCAGTCTTCTGCTTAGGAGGCGGATGCATTATCCTATTATGCTACGGGAACGCAATCTCATTATACAATAGAATTCAAAAAAAGAAAAGATTTCTCTTCTCTTTAAGCAACTTCATAATACCTTTTTAATTGTCTCAAACTCTTTTTCTCATATCTAGATACCATTACTTGAGTCATTCCCATTTTCTTGGCCGTTTCGCTTTGGGTCAAATCTTCAAAATAACGATAATTTAGAATTTTTTGTTCTTCACGTGGTAAGGTTCTTAACGAGTCATACAAGGATAGTTTCTCATCTAAAGGAATACTTTCCTTCTCAGCAATCGTTTCATAGTAATCTCTCATCTCTTCTCTTGGTGCATCTAAATAAACCATCTCTCTTGTTGCAGTAATGGCTTGTTCTACAAGTGATTCATCGAGTTCTAAAAACTGAGCAACCTCCTGCAAAGAAACATCTCTCATATATTTCTGACTTAGGGCATTCCTAGCAATCTGAATCTGTTTTGTTAATCTTAAGACCTCTTTATTCACTTTCATTTTTTGATCTTTACAAGCATACTCATACATCTCTCCTAAAATATAATCGTAAGCATACGTTGAGAACTTTACATTCTTATGTTCTTTATAATTTTTAAGAGCTTTCAATACTCCAATACGACCTGCTTGCATAAGGTCCTCGAAAGGAACTTGATAAAAATTTGAGGCAATTTTTTTCATAAGGGGTTCCATACTGCACAACAACTCTTCTGTAGTCATATAATCCTTTCTATTGCACGTGCATTCGATAACCAATCAAACTTTTTTTAATACTTTTTTTGACGTCAAATAAAATCATTTTTCCTTGTTGTTCTTTTAAAATTAATTTTGTTTTCAGAAGCGCATATTTTCCATCATAATCCACCTTTTTTAATTTTTTACAATCACAAAGAACTTGTTTAATCTGATATTCTTGGATGTAAGGAATCATATAATGATCAATCTTATAGGTGCTTCTCTTAGTTAAATTTCCAGAAATAGTTACGTGAAGAACATCATCTCTTCGATCTAAGTTTAACAATAACATAGCATCACCTTGCCTACTTTAATATAGAACAATTCAAATATTTTTTAAACAAATTCGACAAACCATGTCATATTTTTATTCTCTCCATAACAAATGAAAAAGTCTGAATTCATAATTCAGATTCTTTTTAAACGCCCTTATTTAAGAAACATTTTCCCTATTGTGAATCGATTGATATTTTTTAACCATATTTCAAAAAAGTTTAATTCTACGATGTCTTCTTGTACCGTAACATCTAACTGATCTATGACTTCGCCATTCTCATTTTTTACTTCGAGTTTTGCAATAATATCGCCTCTTTTTACCGGAGCCACGAGTACCTCTTTATCAAGAAAATAATTATAATTAGGAAGTGAATCTTGCTTTTTTAATAATCTGGTATAATCTTTTGTTAAAACAAGATCAACATAATCTTTATTCCCCATCTCCACTTTTCTTTTCCCTAAAGAGCTCTCTTTTGATAAAACAATTTTATTAACATAATTGCTAAATCCGTAGTTTAATAAATTGGTAGTATCACTACTCCTTAAATTACTATTCTCTACTCCCATAACAACAGTAATAAAACGGGTATTTTCTCTTTTGGCTGTTGCTGTCAAACAATACCCAGCATTCGAAGTATAACCAGTTTTAAGCCCATCAACTCCATTATAAAAACGAACTAATTTATTGGTGTTAACAAGCCAAACACTAGAACCATCATTTTTCTTTAAATAATCTTCATACGTACTAGAAAACTCTAAAATATCCTCATGAGAAATCAATTCACGAGCAATCACTGCCATGTCTTTTGCACTAACCTGATGTCCATCCATATCAAGGCCATGGGGATTTTTAAAAGTACTATGTTCAAGTCCAAGTTCTAAAGCTCTTTCATTCATTTTTTGAACAAAGGCTTCCTCACTTCCCTCAACAAACTCAGCCATCGCCACTACAGCATCATTTCCACTGGCAATAGCAATTCCCTTAACCAGTTCCCTAACACTATATTTTTCACCCGTTTGCAAAAACACTTGAGAACCACCCATGGAAGAAGCATGATCACTAACTACTACCATATCATCCCAAGAAATTCTTCCTCCATCAATGGCTTCCATAATTAACAACATACTCATAATTTTAGTCATAGAAGCAGGGGGCAAAGCCTCCTCAGCATTTTTCTCATATAAGACTTCTCCTGTATCATAAGACATTAATATGGCGCTTTTGGAATTTGGAGCCAAATCCACTTCTTCCGCAGAAACCATTCCTATCCAAAAAAACATTCCTAATAAGAATAACCAGATTCTTTTCATCTCTACACCTCTACTAATTACTATGTAAAATTTGTAGATTTATGCCAAAAGAGATGAACATATGTCCATCTCTAAAACTAGCAATAGTTTCTTTTAAACATCCTAGATAAAGCAGTACCAACATAGGTTCCTAAACTATAAAGAAGCGTTACTCCCCTAATAATCGCATTTGCAAAAGTCGCATTAAAAGTAGCTCCTCCATAAACACTAGAAAGTTCTGGTTCTTTTAAAATCATAAAACTCCTCCTCTCTATTAGATTTTAACGAAATCTAGGAATCGTAAAACGAAGATACGATTTCATCAAACGAAAGATTCCAAAAACAACCCAACCCAGGACATTCTGAATTCCTCCTCCATAAATATTCTTTAATTCCAATTCTTGTAACTTCATATGATAATCTCCTTTCTATTTACAAGCCAAAGGTCGAAATAAACCATCCAAAACTCCAATTAGGAAGGTAGCAACACCCCCTAAAACTCCCGCAACAAATTTCCAAGACAATGCTCCACCCTGAATTTGAAATAATTCGCTACGATCTAAAATCATTTTATCCACCTCCTTTCATCACACTGAAAAGGATTTCTAAAAACGTCGTATCACTTTCAAAGGAAAAGGTTCCAAAATACCCCACAAAAAGTAAAAACAAAATAATCACAATTATCAAACCATACTTTTTACCATAGTCATGATAAGCAAGATAATATTCAAAATCACCATTTTTCTGACTCATGAGAGACTCACCACCCTATCAAAAAGATGTTCTACTTTTCGATGTGAAATATAAAGAAGCGTATGCTCATGCAAATAATTTCTCATATTTAAAATGATATCTTTTTCCATCTCCTCTTCCACATTACCTAACGCCTCATCTAAAACATAAATAGAAGTATCTCTAAGAAGAATACGAGCAAGTAAAACTCTCTCCTGTTCTCCACAAGACAACGTCCCTTCTAGAATCGTTGAATCATATGACAGCTTCTTGTTTCTAACAATCTCATCTACATGACAAATTTGACATACTTTTAAAAATCTACTTTCTTCAACCTCTTTTCCAAACAAAATATTTTCTCGAATAGTTCCCCAAAAAAGATGTTCTCTCTGACTTAGATAAGCAATATTACTTGTTATGTCTTGAAAATGAAGTTCAGAGATAGGATACTCATCAAACCAAATAATTCCCTCATATCCATCTACTTCTCCCATTAAAATCTTACACAAAGTGCTTTTTCCTGATCCACTCTTTCCTTTCAAAAACACATGTTCAGAAGAATCAACTTGAAAACAAAGAGATTGAAATACCGGTCGATTTCCATAATAAGAAAAGGTTAAATCTTCAACTCGAAGCGAAGAAAAAGAAATGTCTTCTAAAACCGGTGAAGTTTCTTCTTTGATCGATAAATATTCATTAATTTTAGAATAAATAGTTTGATAATAAGAGATTCTTGGCAAATATTCTCCTAAACTTTGAACTGGTCTTATCAAATAGAAAAGAAGATTTTGAATCGTCAAAAAATCAATTAAACTGAAGTGCTTCTCATACAATAAAAACACTCCACAAGCAAAAAAGGAAAAGAGAAAAAACTGTAAATAAAACGATTTAACCCATTCAATTCTCAATAATTTCTTTTGGATTTTCTGCCTTGTTTTCACCGTTTCAACCAAAGAGAGTGTGGTCTTATTTAGTAAGTAATCCTGAGCATGAGCATGTCTAGCACTCACAAGAGTCTTTATATATTCTAACGTTGCAGATTTCCAATTCGTTTCATTTTCTATATGTCCCCGCATTTGAGCTGAGATTTTAGAAGAAAACACCCATTGAATGAAGAAATACATTCCAATTCCTAAAAGAACTAAAAGTCCTAAAATCCGATTCAATAAAAGAAGAAAGAAAAATGAAAGTATACTAAAGAAAAGTTCAAATCCAAAAGTAATACACAGATTACTAAACAGATTTTTCAATTCTTCTGATTCCTCGACTCTTTTTAGGATTTCAGCTTCATGATACGTTTGATACTTCTTCATAGGAAGTTTAATAAGATGAAACAAAAATTCCCTTAAAGAATACAAATCAACTTTCTTTTCAATGACAAGTTTGAGTTTTTCTTTTTCATAAAAAAATAAGTATTGAAAGAAACAGAAAGCCAAAAAACAACCTGTGAAAAGAAAGAAACGATTGAAATGCTGAGTTTGAACCATTACCTTCACATAAAACTGATTCACCATTTGTAAGAGAAAAAATAATAATTCTAGAAAAAAAGTCCAAAAGAATTCTTTCCTATTTTCATGAAATATTTTCAAAAAAAATTGCATCAATGCGTGTTCTTTAGGTAATTTAGGAATACGTTGATAAGGAGAAGCAACAATCACTACTTGATCAAAAACCTTAAAAAAGTTTTCCAAGTTCTCTTTATAACATCCCTTCGCTGGATCCATCACCTCAATTTTATTCTTATACACTTTATTTACCACCACAAAATGTTGCAAGCCATTTTCTAATGATAAATGAGCAATAAAAGGAACAGGAAGTTTAGAGAGAAATGCATTTTCAATTCTCATACCATAGGCATCAAAATGATACTTTTTTAAACTATTCACAAGATGGTAAGCATTCGTTCCATGAACACTCGTAAACGTATCTTCTCTTAAAGTTTCAATAGGAACATATCCATGATAGAATTCAATCAAATAGGATAAACACGAAACTCCACAATCTTGAAAATCTCTTTGAAGTTTTTGCCTTTTCATTTAGAAATCCTTTCTAAGAGAGTTTTTACACCCTCTACTTACATATACAAAAAAAAGAGAGATTTTCCTCTCAAATGATAAAAATTTGTATCAAGAATATGTATTCTCTCTTTATTAATCATTCAAAAATGTTTGTGAAGAAAAAACATTGAAAAAATTCAATGTTTAATTGATAATCCAATGCTCCACATCTTCTTTTAAGACCCCATTTAAATAGTCCCTTGTATCCATCATTTTCTTTCCAAATGGTTTAATTTTAGTTAAATAAATAATCCCATCTAAACAAGAAATGCCAATGCCATCTTTTCTAATATCTACAACTTTTCCTGGAATATCCACATTCTTCTTTTCAAAAGTAGCTTCATATACCTTAAACTCTTCTTGATTTACTAGCATATTTGCTACAGGCCAAGGATTCAATCCTCTAATATGATTGATAATCTCATTCCCCGTTTTATGAAAGTCTAAATGTTCTTCCTCTCTTTTAATATTATAAGAAAAAGTAACTTCTTCCTCATTTTGTTTTATTCTTTGATTTTTACCAGATACAATCAAAGGTAGAGTTTCCATTAATAAATCTGCACCCATCAAGGATAACTGATCATGTAAAGTTCCTACATTATCACTTGCTTGAATATCGTATTCTCTTTGACTAATAATGTCACCATCATCCATTCCCACGTCCATATACATAATAGTAACCCCAGTCTTCTCTTCTCCTCTAATTAAACACCAATGAATCGGAGCACCTCCTCTGTTTTTAGGCAACAAAGAAGCATGAACATTAATACATCCAAGTCTTGGATAATCTAAGATTACTTTAGGAATAATCTGACCATACGCACACGTAATAATGATATCACATTCCGTATTTAAAATCTTATCATATTCTTTTCTGATCTTTTCAGGTTGAAAAACTTCAATTCCATTTTCTAAAGCCACTTCTTTAATGGGGCTAAATTTAAGTTCTTGTTTTCTTCCAACTTTCTTATCTGGTTGAGTCACTACTAAAACAACATGACAATTCTCTATTAAACTCTTAAGCACAGGAACCGCAAAATCAGGAGTTCCCATAAATATAACTTTTAAATCCTTCATACATATCCCTCTTTCTTGTTTTATTCTATCATTTTTCTAGAATAAAAAAAAGAATTAAAGAACAAGATATTCTCTACTTTTTATTCGTTTGTCACTACAGTATTCCACGACATATTTGTTGTTTTTTCGAACTAGAATAATTCCTATTGTTTTACCATGAATGCTTTTCTTTACATTCTTATCAATGTAATTCATATAGACTTCTATCTGACCTATATGCTCTTTTTTGAGTTCTCCTAACTTTAACTCAATTACTACGTAACTGTTATATTCAATATTGAATAAGAGTAAATCAATATAGTTGTACCGATTTCCTAACTTAATTTTATATTCGTTTTCAATAAAAGTAAAACCAGTACCTAATTCTTTTAAAAACGAAGGAATATCTTCTAAGATGATTTTCTGTAACACTTTCTCTGATATTTCTTCATATCGATTCTTATTTTGAATCATAATTGGATTTTTAATATAATCTGTAATCTCTTGTTTCTTGCTTTGATTCTTTATCTTTTCTTTCGTTTCCTCATCTAATCTTTCGTATTCTTTATTCTTGATTCTATTACGTAGTTCTCTGACCGATAAATTTTGGATTTCAGTTAATTTTATATAATAGTTAATCTCTTCATTGCTTTTAAAAGTCATTAAGCATCTATAATGAGTAAAAGTTAATTGGTCACTCACTGAGTGACTTTTTGAGAATCTATAGAACTGACGAATATATTTTAATGATGTAGCAGAATAATTTTTCCCAAGCTCTCTTGTCAGTTTTTCAGCATATTTTTTAATGATTCCTTCGCCATAATGCTTTCCTGCTTCTTCAAGTGTTTTTCCTATACTTGCATAAGTTCTTAAATCACTTCTGTTTTTGCTATAGTCCTTTACTCTTTTAGTGATTTCATTATTTAATATTTCTCCTTTGATACTCTCATAATACTTGTCTTTTTCCATATGATAGGCTCCTCCTCTTTTGTTTTAAAACCTATCCTAACACTTGGAATATGCGAATAATGTCGAATGATGGTAGTTAATACACTTTTTACGTAATAAAAAAATCTAGTGTGTTTTTGAGTTTACACATTAGATTCTATATTTTTATTTGCGTGTCTCATGCACGTTGAAGTACATGTTTTAATTTAGACTCAAAGTGAATGGGGCACTTGGTGTTCCTTCCCCTGAAATTGTGATAGAGGGTATCAGAAACAAGGCTGGGCGAACGGAAGCGTCATGGCTGGCTTCGCCGATGTAGACATACCAGCCTGAATTCCTGCCTGAATTCACGTAGAACACAGAGTAAGCGGTATAATCCACAGCACCAGGAGACATGGTCCATGGATATGTTGAAGTTGGAGATAACCAGTCGTTGCTATAACAATTGTTGGTATCGTAATTATAAAGATTGGTATTTGCAAGACAATTTGTTCTTGCTTCTCCTCCTACAGCGTACCCATAGTCACTTGGGTACATAAGTCCTACATATCCTTCCCAGGTTGTTGTTCTATTGACTGTGTCAGTACAATATTTTCCATTTTGGTAAGTTGTTCCTTCGCATATTTTTCCTGTATTATTACTTCTTTCGTATTCATAGAATTTACTTGCGAGTCCCAATCCATTTCCGCTTGTAAAAACATTATTTTCCCCTTGACTCCCTAAGTTCCATGTATGTTTATCTATCATAGTCTTTGATGCTTCTGTAAGTCCTGTTGTACTAAAATCACAGGTAGTATAAGCATTGCCATAGCCAGTATAACAATTCCCAGTTCCTTTGTTCCAATACAAACTATTATTTACTAATGATGATTCACTCACTAAATCACATATCGTACTACTTGTAGAATTATCATATCGACAATTATTATATAAAGAATCCATATTATTATCATAGCCTGGGTTCAATAATTTCATTAAATCTGCTCCAGTGTATGTTCCTGATTCTCCCCATTGATTGATTCCATATCCTTCGCTTATGCTATACTCACTAGTATCCCATGAATAATCTCCTATGGATTCATTTCTGATGAGTTTAATTTGATTATCAAAGACTCCAATGATTCTCCAGCCAGCTTCTTCTCCATTAAATGTGACATAATTACAAGGATTAGA
>JAFUYX010000078.1 GCA_017476885.1 Bacilli bacterium
AAAGTCAATCCATCATAAAATTTTTCGCTTACTAATTTTTGGAAGTTAGCCACTGTAATAGGTGCCGCCTTTTCATCTAGTTCTATTAAAACTACTTTATCTTTATTGGTTACCATTTTCACGTAGTTTGTCGTTTCTTCGACTTCTTCATAAGAATACCCCTCTATTTCTCCTTTTTGAAATGTTTCTTTAGGCGAACATCCGGTGGTAAGTAATAGTAAAATGGCAAGAAGCAATAATCCCACGCATACTAATTTATTATTTTCTAATTCCATTATAATCACTCTTTCATTCTGATATATTGTAGCATGTTTCTGCATTAAACTGAAGTTTTCTCATCTTTTTTGACAAAATTAGACATTGATTAGACACTTGTAAATTTCGTTTTTTTTTTATATACTAGTTTCAAGAAAAGAGGAAAAGTTATGAGTAAAGTTGAAAAAAAAGATCCGATTGGCGATTTTTTTAAAAATGTATCAGGTAAATCAAAGGAGATTGCAAAAAATGCATCTTCTAGTGAGACTGGCAAAAATTTAAAGGAAAAAATAAAAGGAAAAGAAGGGTTTATCATCGGTGGTGGATTTCTTATTCTTGCCTTAGTGTTGTTTTTAATCTTTGGCACTAATACATTTGAAACTCCTATTAAAAATGTGGTAGATGGGTTTAATAAAGCTGATTTTAAAACTTATATGAAAGCACTTCCTGATTTTGTTTTAGAGAAAGAGTTTGCTTCTACTTCTTATGAAGATGCTCAAGAAGATTTTATGGATGAAATTGTTGATTTCCGAGAAGAATATGGTCAAAATTATAAACTTTCCTATAAAGTTTTAGAGAAAACTCCAATTGAGGTGGATAAACTCTATGATTTAGAAAATGATATTTTGTCTATTTATTCCAAAAAAGTTCGTGTAACAGAAGGATATAAAGTTAAGATCTTAGCTATTATTTCTGGAGATAAGAAAAGGGACGAAAAAGAAACAACTTATCGAGTTTATAAAATTGATGGAAAATGGTATTTAACTCGTCTATAATTTTTGAAAACATCGCAAGATGTTTTTTTTTATGTCAATTTCCTTTTTTGGAAATTGATTTTTATTTTTAATCGTGCTACAATAGATGCGAACAAATGTTTTAGGAGGGGATTTTATGCGTCATGTTCTTTGTATTGATTTAAAAAGTTTTTTTGCGTCTTGTGAATGTGTAGAAAGAGGACTAGATCCCTTTACCACGCCTCTTGTCGTGGCAAATAAAAAGCAAGGAAATGGAGCCATTACTTTAGCTGTCTCTCCTTTTTTAAAGAGTCAAGGAGTTCCTGGAAGAACGAGACTTTATCAAATTCCTAAAGAAATTTCTTATCAAATTGTTCCTCCACGGATGAAACTTTATATTCAAAAATCAAAAGAAGTGATTTCTATTTATTTAGATTTTATCGATATTGTTGATTTGCATATCTACTCTATTGATGAATGTTTTTTAGATGTTACTTCTTATTTAAAATATTACCATAAAAGTGATATTGAACTTGCTCAAGAGATTTTAAAAACGATTGAAGAAAAAACTGGTCTGACGGCTACTTGTGGAATTTCTCACAATCCTTTACTTGCTAAACTTGCCATGGATTTAGAAGCTAAGAAATATAAAAATGGCATTGCTAAATGGACCGAGAAGGACATCCAAGAAAAACTTTGGAAAGTACACCCCTTATCTAAAGTTTGGGGCATTGGTACTAGACTGGAGAAAAGATTGCAGAATCTAGGGATTGATACGATGAAGGACTTGGCGTTGGCAAATGAAAATGTATTGATTCAAAAATTTGGGGTCATAGGAAAAGAATTATGGGAACACGCCAATGGGATTGATAGGACAATTATTTCTGAATTATCTCATGAAGCAAAAGAAAAATCTTTAGGACATAGTCAGGTACTCATGAAAAATTATTATAATGAAGATGCCCTTTTAATTATTCGAGAAATGGTTGAAGTTCTCACCAGAAGACTTCGCACTTTAAATGAAGAAACCGCTCGGATTGGACTTGGAATTTCCTATTCGAAAGAAGTTGGAGGAGGATTTCATCATTGTATGACCCTACCTGCTTCAACTGACCATGTTAGCCAAATCTATGATATTTGTCAAAGTTTGTTTGAGCGATTCTATGAAATTTCTATGCCGATTCGACGAATTTCCATTTCTTTTTCTAGATTATCTCCTAAATTAGGGCAACAATTAAATCTCTTTGAATCCTTTGAATCTCAAGAAAAAGAAGATAAAATTTACGCGACTTTAGACGAAATTCAAGAAAGGTATGGAAAGAATAGTATTTTAAAGACTTCTTCTCTCCTTCCCAATTCAACCGCAAGAGCTAGAAATCAAACGATAGGAGGTCATCATGAATAGAGAAAGTGCTAAATGGGCTCCCTTTGAATCTCTTTTTAAAACAAAAGACTTTTTAAAGGAATATGAATCTAAATTGCTTTTACATCCAAAGCCGATTTTAAGTGAGGATGAACTTTCTGAGCTAGAGACTTCTTTATTGGATGCCTATCATACTCAGGAAAAAGTAGAAGTCACTTATTATTATCAAGGAAGAGATTATCATAAACAAGGGATTATTCGTCTTATAGCCCAGGGCAAAGTTTATTTTGGAGATTCGACTTCTTTGTATCTTGATCAAATTTTAAAAATAAAAGATACTAATTATTAGTATCTTTTATGTGATTTTCATACTTTCTTCGATTCTCTTTGGTATATCCTATCATCCATGAAGAATTAACTTTTTGAAGTTCTTTATAAAATTTTTCAAATTCTTTTTCCTCTATGGCTGATTTAGCACCTGTATATTCTTTTCCATCACGCGTAAATATCTTTAAAGATTTGCTCACTATCTCACCTGCGTTGGATACATCAAACGGATAAATCCATAAAATATTCTCTAGAGGAATGGCGAAGAAAACTTGGTTCATATTTACGAAATAGTGTTTTGTGATATATACTTGTAATTTTAAGTATTTCTTTGTTGTTTTTTCTTTGAGTTCTTGATTGATGATTTTCATCTCTTTGTCTGTTAAATCAAGGCTATTTTTTTCGTAACGGAACTTAGAAATCCATCCTGTAAAGAACATTACTAATGCTAAGATGGCTACTAAAATTAAAATTAGTAGTGAAGTGTCCATAGATTTTGGTTCTTCTCCCTCATCTAAATACATGAGTCCAAGATAATTTACAAACCACTCTGCATCCACATATTCTTCTTCACTAGCATCTTTATTAATGGCATTGATAATGGCCATCATTAGTGTTTCTGAGATTTCTTTCGTTGTTCCGGTCATAACAATAGGATTTTCTGGAGTTGCATCTTGGTACTTATGGTAATTTTCATTGCTAATTTTTGCTACATAAGAATAGTTTTCATCTTTAATTAAGAAATATATTTTATCTTCTTTACTATAGCTTCCTATGTAAATAGGTTCTTGAATGACTTTAATATAACTCTTTTTATCGCTTTCTATTTTTTTGGCTAAAAGATAATCATTCATTGGTTTTCCTAAATCATTTTTAAAAAATACGTATTTTCCTAAAGCAATTAAAATCACAATTGCTAGAATAGTTAGCCCTATTGACATTAAAATTTTATAGTTTCGATACTTTTTCTTTACGATTTCATTGTCCAAATATTGCATAAAATTCCTCTTTTCTACTCAATATTATACACGAAATCGCATTTTTGTCACGAAAAAAGAAAAAAATGCTTGCATTCTTCCCCTAATCTATGTTAATATTATCTTGTTCGTTGGGGGACTAGCTCAGTTGGCTAGAGCATCTGCCCTGCACGCAGAGGGTCGCGGGTTCGAGTCCCACGTCCTCCACCAATAATGAATTAAAACATACAGGAGGTATTATGACAAAAAGAAAATTCTTAAAAGAAATATTAGAAAGTATTATACTAATATTTACAGGAATAATCATAATACAACTTTATATGTTTTAATATAAAGTTTTAAAATCTTTCGCAATAGTTTTAAAACCTTAAAGAATTAAGAGTATGAACTACTCTTTTTTCTTGTTCATAATTAGTATGAGTGTAAACTTCTAAAGTGATATTAACACTACTATGACCTAAACGTCTTGATACTTCATTTACTAACATTCCTTTATGAAGTAATAAAGTAGCATGACTATGTCTAAATTGATGAACAGTAATAGATCTTATATTTGCTTTTAAACACGCTTTATTCTTATATCTTAAAACTGACGTAGGAGACAAAGGTTTTTCTCCCCCAAATATAAAATAATCTCCTCTCTTTTCATATTTTTTTTCATAATATGACTTTAGAAACTTTAATCTTTTTAAAGTATTCTTATCAAGAAGAATATCACGTACGCTAGAACGTGTCTTAGGTGTATCAAATTCACGTTTTCCATGCCTTAAAATAGTTTTATTAATAGAAACATAATTCCCTCTCAAATCGCTAAATTTTAAAGCCATAGCCTCACTAGGACGACAACCAGTAAAGAAAAGAAAACTAAAATACTCTTTATATACTAATTCTTCCCTAGTAAAACCTTTTATAAATTGTTTAAATTCTTTAAAAGTATAAAAATCAGTTTTCTTTTCTTCATAATGTTTAGGAAAATTTCCCAAATCATGTAAATAATTAAATTCTAGATAACCTTTTTCAACACTATAATTAAGAAAAGAGCAAAAAGTACAATATAATTTGTTATTATATTTATTTGAAAAATGCTCGTTTAAAATACAATCATACCAATTTTTAACACTTTCTTTTGTAACAAGAATATCTTTAAAATAAGGACAAATTCTAGCCCTAAAGTCTTTCGCAATAGTTTCATAGCCTTGTTTTTTATGCCGCTTGATAGCATATTCTAGGTATTCCTCATATACCTTTTGAAAATCCATTTCCTCACCTCAAGTGGGGTATTATAGTATATTTATATTCTTTTGTCAAATCACCTCAAATCTTATGTTTATATTAACATATAAAAAAAGAGAAATAAAGATAAACTTTTTTCTCTTATCAGGAGGCCTAGTAGATTTTCAAAAAAAATAACACAAAAATGATGGTAATATATCTTTTTAAAATTTAGTAATTATGTTAAAGTTAACGTTCATAAAATAATAATTAGACTAATTGATTGAGGCCTAGACCCCCTAAAAAGAGAAAAAATCTCAATTTAAATATTTAAAGAAATCACTTCTACTTTTTTATAATCACTTTTATCTTCTTTTAAATGTTTAATTTCTTCTCTTAATTTTTCATTTTCTTTTTTTAATTTCTTATAACTATTTCTTAATAATAAATAATTAGAATAAGTTTCTTGATAAGAAACAAATAATTTGTCAATTTCATTCATTATAATCTTCTCCCTTCACTAATCTATAAGTATGAAATCTACTTGCAGAAATTCGAGAATTATGAGAATCTACTAACTTAGAAAAATAAGTAATATTTCTACGAAATGCGTCCCATAAATTCATTTTTTGAACATAACGTCCTAAAATACCAAATTCAATAATATCTGGAAAACTTTCTATATAATTCTGAATATCAACAACTTTATCAACTTCAGGAACATCTTTAGTAACTAAATCCAAAAACTTAGCAAGTAACTTATCACTATTGCTCTTAACTAAACTAGGATCATATTGATACTTATCATCATAACCATAATGAATTAAATATTTCAAAGCACCATTTAAACTCTTTTTAATAGGTTCTATCATATTTTCTTTAACTTCAATTCGTTTAGCAAGTGCACTAATAGTACACGCATTTTTTAATTTTAATATAAAGTGAAAATGAGGTTTTTTATCATCTCCAGCATGATACTTGATTGTTTCATTATCCTCTTCGTACACATCTTTTTCAAATATATCTTTATCATGTCTAATATGTATTTCATCTTTCTCTAACAATAAGTTAAAATACTGCTTTTCAAAATTCTCATCATCCTCGTAAATAATCACTGTAAAATTATAAAATCTTTTATTATTCATAAAATCACATCCTTTACATACATTACATAGAATACATAAAACAAATAATATGTAATCTATGGAGAATAAAATAAAAATTTCAAATAACATAAAATTACATAAATTACATAAAAATTACATATATAGACGTAGCCCATGTAATTTTTATGCTAAAAACGAACATAAATTCGAAAATATAATTCCTAAAAATGGATTGACTTTTCTTTACTAAAGAAAAAGTACCAAAGAAAATTCTACCGCCCTTTATTTTGAATTCGGCGACGTTGTCGCCCCCGAGATAAGGCTTATACGCTGAATACAGGTTTACTTCGGCTCATATCTCACAATTTGTGGGGATGATAAGTTCAAAAAAGGTTTTTTTCAAAATTTTATGGTCTACATAATTTATTAAAAATTATAAATGTAATACTGCGAAAAAGTAATTGACCTTTTTTGAATTATCAGCATGATGAAGACAAGAAGCCCGTATTGTAAAGGTTAAAGTCGCTACGCTCCCACTACGTGACCTTGACAACACTCTTTCGATGAAGAGTGACATAGACTTTACAAAGGCGACGATTGGGGGAGTTTTAAAGGGCTTTAAATACCATTTTATGACACCGGAATTAATCGTGAATATTCAAAATAGGTATTTTTTTTATAATCCATAATGCAAAATGATAAATATGTTCAAAATTAATCACAATTATTAACCATGGCAACAACTTTTGAATCAAATTTATATCAATAAAGAAACCTAATACTTGAGTATTATCAAAAATTAAATCTACAAAATCCATTAAAGGATTTAAAATTGTAGAATCAAAAGTAGGAATATTAGGAAGAAGAGCAAAAATAATATCAAATAAATATAAAACAATTTGTAATAACAACATCAATATCATTAATGCACCTTCTTTCTATGGCTACTCGAAATTGTTGTAGTATTTCTAACTTTAGACGGAATATCACGCTCATTATAAGTAATTTGAGTGGAATCAGTTGTAATCTCATAATCTTGTACATCTCCACCAAAAATACGATTCATAACATTTAAAGTATAATTAATAAAACTTAAAACAATTAATGCGTCAGTTACTAAAATATATAAATCATGAAAAGTTTTAATAGTAGTATTGTTTAATAACGTTGCTAAATCATAAGAACCACTTTTTATAATTGCATAATCTTCAAAGTTAGGTACATAAATATTATCCCAAGTAAATATATAATGACCGGTATCTTTTAAATCATAAAACCGAGACAAAATTTCTAAAATCCATGTAATAGGCAAAGACAAAAAACCAAATTGCTCTTCTATAGTGTTTTTAAAATGTGAGAAAAAATCTGATAAGTCTTCATTTGAAGGAATAATCAAAGAAATAAAAAGATTAGATAAATCATTCATAAAATTAGTAAATCGATAAATAATTTCTTCAAAAAAATTACGCTCTTTTTCTTTCTCTATTTGTTCTGGAGTCTTAACTACAAAGTAGGCAGTATTCATAAAGTACTCTTTATCATTTTGCAAAACAACTTTATAATCAAATCTATAAGAATCATAATTAAGATTTTCCAATCTTAAATGAAAATCATCAACTTCATGAAAATCCATATCATCACAAAGATAACCATCAGATTTAGAACAATATCTAACTAAATAAGTTTTAATATAATCCTCATTCATAGTAACGTTAACATCTATTAAAATATCTTTATCATCTTGAGTATATTGAAACGAACTAAACTTAGGTAAATTATAATTTCCAGTAGAATAAGAAATAGTCTTAACTGCAGAACATCTATCATAATCAATCTCACTAGTACTATAATCATCAGTACTTTTCGAGTAACAAACTTGTACATCTAAATTATAAGAACCAGGATAAAACCATTCTAACGGAAAACTTGTAGTACCTGTACTTGTTTGTTTAGTCATTTCTTTTTTAAATGTATCATTACCAGAAGTAGAAGAAGGATTAATATCTTTGCAACTTTCTTCAATACAATAAAACTTAGCAATCATAAACAATTCATTAGGATTAGAAGTATATCTTTTATAAGAATCAAAATTATCAACGGTCACATTTAAAACATCATTATTAATCTCTTCATGAGTTACTTCAGGAAAAGGCATTTCAACCGGAGATACATTTACATTACCATGAACACCAAAAACAACATAATTTGTAATATAATTTTCAGTAGTGGATTTTTCATCTTTATATAAAATAGATAAAGGATCTAATTCAATTTTTAACATAGCAGAATAATTATGCGAGCTCGAACAATGTAAATAAACCGTATTACCATAATGGCCATTAATTGTAGGAAACTCAGTTAAGCATAAATTATCATCCAAATAAAATTTTGAATTAAGCAAAATTCCTTCAGGTAAATCATCTTTTCCTTCCGTGTTACGAGCTACAATAGTAAATTCATAATCTGTATACTCATATCCATCAAATTTATATGAACCAACTCTAAATTGAACCATTTCAGGAGCAATGTAAAAATTTGAATTAGCATTTGATTTATAAGCAATTTGATTAAGAGCGTTACCAACAAAAGGAAAATCCATATCATAAATATTGCCATAATAAATAGAAAAGTCGTTTTGACAAGAACTAGTATCTCCACCTCTATAAGCACAAACTACATAACCATTTCCAGTAGCTTCAATAGAAAAATTTTCAATCGTTAAAGCACTAACAAACTGACCTACAAAGAAAAGAACTATAACAATAAATAAAAAAATAATATTATAAATTAATCTCTTCATATCATCACTTCCTCTTAAAAATAACCGCTAAGAAAACAAGTAAAACACACATTCCAATAGCAATTAAATAAGGGGCTAAATCTTCAATAGTCATACTAGAACCACCACTTTCAAATTTAGGAATATCTATTACATTTTTAAAATCAGCATTAGCAGAAACTTCAAACGAAGAAATAGACTTATGAGTAATTTTAGTAGAAATTAAATTATAACCTTCATCAGTGGCTTTTTTAAAACTAGAATAACTACCCGGAGTACTATATTGAGTAAAATATGAATTATATGACGAACCAGTTAAATCTCCATTTGAATTAAAATAATAAATACATTGTAATAATTCTTTATTTCCAATCATATTACCTTCATAATCATATAAAGAAAACCAATATGAATTACCAAACATAGGATAATATTCAGAACTATTAAAGAAAACAACATAAGCAGTACTATCCAAAGAAGAATTATTTCCATTGCTTTTAAAAAGTGCCAAAAAACTATCTTCATTACCTTGACTAATTTTTGAATAACAATTTTCAATTAAAGATTCTTTTTCACTAGATAACTCTCTATATTCATTAAACCATAAATAATTTTCTGCATTTACATTTTCGATAAAAAAGAAAGAACTTAAAATTAAAATCAAGAAACTAAATTTCTTCACAAATTAATTTCTTTCTTTCCACCAATAAATTGTAAAATTAAACTTAACAATTTATTAGCAATTTCAAAAATAATAAAAATTGGAGCACTATAAGTCATCATTACTGCAATAGCATTAACAACAACTTGATAATCAACGCTCATTAACTCCATAAATATCAATCCCTTCTTTTTCTATCTTTAAATTTTTGTTTTCAATCACTTTGTATGTGTCATAACGACCATAAGACAAAGGACTTTTAAAATATCTATAAACTTTTTTTACTTCCCCTTTTAAATTCGTTCCAGTAGATTCTTGACTAGAAATAGAATTTCTGTCAATTAAACTATTTTTTTGCATAAAACCAAAAAACTTTTTTTCACAATAGATGACCGTATCAAATTGCTCGCGCAATGGCTTCGCCATCCGGCCGAAGACTTGCGACGTCGCAACTATATGAATACGTTGTTTTCTTTGTTGCGAAATTTGAGTCATTACATCTATATCAATGTTTTTTGAGCCCAAACTATTAAAATAAAGTTGAATTTCATCAATTAAAAAAATTACACCAAATTCTCCGTTTTTATATTTCAATAAGTCCTTTGCCTTTTCAAAAAGGAAAACTCTTTGATTATCAAAAGGATAATCTTTTAATTCAACATTAGAAACCAAAAGACAATTAGGATAAATCTTTAAAAGATTATAAACATAATTAACTGCAGAAAGAGTTTTTCCACTTCCTTGAGGTCCACAAAAAATTAAAAGACTATCAGGCTGAAAATAAAAAGGATGTTCTCTTCGAAATTTTTTATTATATGAAATTTGTTTAAAAACATTTTGAATACCAAATTTTTCAGTTAAAGCAAAACCAGAGGCAGCCATTAAATCTTAAAATGCCCTTTTATATGTATTTTATAAAAATTAACAATTTTGTTAATTATAAAATTACAAAACCTACTTAAAACTTTAAAAAGGAAAAATATAATTATAAAATAAATAACCTTTTCTATCATAAACCACCTTAATTACACATTTTGTAAAAAAAGAGAGATGTGAAAGTAAAAAGGGGGTTATCCAAGAATACACACATCTCTTCTTTTTTTTTATGAAAGAATATTATAAGCGAATTCTTCCAGATGCAACAGCACTCGTAAATGCGTTAACTGCTTTACGAACACCTAACCACATTAAGAAGAAACCCATTCCAACAACAACAACGCTAGCAAGTACAGTTAAAACTTGAGCAGTTGTAATTGAACTAGTCAAAGCAGTGATGAAACCGGTGAAATCAATAGCAGTATTTGTTTCTCCCATAATACAAAACCCCTTTCTTTCTTCGGTTCGTTTTTCCAAAGGACGGCACGAATTTTAGAGCCAAATTATTTTTGTTCTTTTAATAAAGTTAAAAGTTGTAATTCTGCGTCAGACAAAAAAACATCTTTTGTAAATTTACCATTACCAAAAGAAATAGATAGAACTTTATAAGGAGAGTTCGTTTTTCTAGAAACTTTAGTAATGATTTCTCCATCAAATTTCATGTTTAACACCTCATTTCTAAAAAAAGAATAACATAAGAAAAAGTTCATATTCCCGTTTTCAAAAAAAAATTGCATTTTATTGCAATTTTTCTGAAATTTTTTTCTTTAATTCATCTAAAATATTATGTGCTTCATCTTTTTGTGTATAATACGATAATTCTAAGTTATCAATATTACAATAAACATGAACTCCATATTCAGAATCAGCTTGAAGAACTAAGCAGTCAATACCATAAACATCTTCAATATCTTTCTTAATATTCATTTTTTTTCATCTCCATTTCTAGTAATTAAATTTATCATTACGCTTGGCGAAATAATAAATGTATCAAAAAATTCTTCTTTTTTTGTTAGTTTGATTTTATTTAGTTTTTTTCTCAAAATTGTATTTTCATATAATAATAAATTGATAATATCTAAGGATATGTCTTTTATTTCTTCATTTTTCATTTTTATCTTTCCTTCCGATTTTACTAAAAATAAATTCTAAAATATAAGAAAGAATAAAAATTACAATTCCTATACCTAAAATTAAATAAATCCAAAACATATTAAATCACTTCCTCTTTATAAATTAAACATTCCTTTTTATCAATATATACATTGATAGGATTTTTCTTTTTTAAACGTTTTCTTAAATCACATAATCTATAAGAAGGAAGAAAACGTTTTAAATCCTTTTCATTATCACAACAACATAATACATTATCATTTAAATCATAAATAACATAAAAATCAATCATAATGCATTTTTATATGGGTTCGAGTCCCACGTCCTCCACCAATGAAGATTTTTAGAGAACCAATTGGTTCTTTTTTTTATTTTATTCTTCTGTTATAATAATACTAGAGTTGATCGATATGAAGAAGAAATTATTATTTTTCTTTTGGATGTATTTTTCTTTTATTTTATGTGTGTATGCCTCTAGTGGTGCTTTAAAAAAGAATTCCATTAAAACATGTCCTAATGGGGTTACTTATGGATATCACGCGAAAGACAAGCATTGGCATGTGGCAGAACGTTCTAATACAAGCAGTGGGTGGTCAGCAGTGGGAGATGCTTTCTACTATGATCCTTGTCCTAACGATTGTTCTAGTGTTTCTTCAACACCAAATCCTACTCCACCCCAAAATGAAGAGAGTTCTCATGGGATTCAACAGCCATCAAAATCCAAAGATACTCAAAAAGAAGTTAGTTCTTCTGAAGGAAATACGGAAGAAATCAGTCCTCCCATCTCTAAAGAAAAGGAAGAGTCTACTGAAATTGATGGTTCAAATCATTCTATTTTGGAAAAAAATAATGAATCGCAAAATGAGCTTAAGGAGGATTTCGATTCAGTTAGCGAAGAGAATAACATTACTCGTTCTGAAATCATTGAAGATCAACATGCAAATCTTGTGGATTCGTCTATCGAAGAGGAAACTGAATCTTCTTGGAATGATTCTAATCCAGGACCAGGGTTTATTTTATTACTTCCTGCCTATATTGGATATCGTATTTATAAAAAGAAAAAATAAATGCTTATTTAGGCATTTTTATTTTATCTGAATTGCATCGATTTCTTTTCCATAGATTCCGGCATATCCTTCGTTTGTATTATCCACTTTGTATACCCATGGAAGCCATGAACCATGTCTAAGATGTACTCTATAGGTGGCATTTTTAATTTGAACGCCATCGATGTTATTTCCTAAGTTTCCGGCATAATCATTTCTATCTTTTACCCATGGAAGCCAACAATGTTTATTCAAATCATGAACTCTCATTTCTAGAGCATCGGCATAGATTCCACCAATTGGATTGTTATAGTTTCCGGCATAATCTTGACTTCCTATGGCTACGTTAGGAAGCCAATACTTTTTATAATTATCATAGGCTTGGTAGTACTTTTTTCCTGCTTCTCCTGGCAAGTCTCTATCTAAGTATGGCTCTGGATTGATTCTTTCTTCATTTGGTTTTCTTAGTTCAAAATGAAGGTGAACACCATAGGCATTTCCAGTGTCTCCCATATACCCTATTTTTTGTCCTCTTTTCACATAGTCTCCTTTTTTGACATAAACATCTCTTAAGTGGGCATATAAGGTGTAGTATCCATCTTTATGTTTGATTTTAATAAAGTTTCCGTAGCTTTTGTTCCCTGTACTTCCAGGAGCATGTTTCATCCCTTTTTGAATCATTACCACCGTTCCTGATGAATGGGCAATGATGGCATCTTGTTGATTCCATTTTTTTACTACATCGACTGCTTCATGAGTCTTTTTTTTATAAGGATTTGTGATTTGATTTTCTCCTTGATATAGTATTCTACTCAATTTTTTCTTCCCCTTTCTCATTGGTATTTTATGTAAAAAGAAGAAATCGAAATAATGAAAAGGCACAAAAAAAGACTTATTTCTTATCGGAAGACATCTTCACTGTAATAAGTCCCTTTTCTAATTCTTCTAAGGCTCTTCCTATAGTTCTTTGATTTTGGTATTCCTCTTCGTTCATTTGGAAATGATGATTTTCCAGCATTTCTTTGCTTCGAATAGAAGCTACATGAACTAGTTTATACTTGGAATCGACTATAGTAAGTAGCTTATCAATGGATGGGTATAACACACTATCACGTCCTTACAATACTATCATACTAAACTTGGGTTGTTTCATACAAGAAATATGAAACTTTCTTGACGACTGCTTGACATTTTTTTAAGAAACTAGTTTTCTTAGCGCATCTAAAATCTCAACCATAGCCCAGGTATCTTGTTGACAATAGATTTTTAAAGCTTCATATTTGATGGATAATTCTTCTTTGGTCATGTTTGGGTAGTTGGCATATTCTATGATGGCTTCAGTTCCATTTTTTACATCTAAATCCAAGTAGGATAAATCACTAAAAACAGGAAGTGTTTTTTTGATGGAATAGGATCCACTCAATCGTTCATCATAAAAATTGATGGTTTCTGACTTTTCTTTGGAATAACCTAGAGATTTGTATAATTCTTTGTTATTGTTGACTAGCCAAAGTAAATCAAATCCTCTTTCATAAAGTTTCATGAGATCTTTTTGATATTTTGGAAAGATTGTAGCGAGTTCTTTGATTCTAGATTTTTCAAAAGACACATTTTGAGCAAGTAAGGTTCCTTTATGGACATCAACGTTTTCCAGTAAACATTGGATTAACTTTTCCCTTTCATCTTCAAAGGTTGAAGCCAGAAAAATGACATTGTCTTTTTGTTTATCACAGATGCCAGGAGAAGATTCTATGTGAAGACTGAACTCAAATGGGCTTTGAATATATGGAAATTCTCCTTTAAATCTTGGCAATGGGCATGGGAATGTTTCAAAGTCTAAGTGGTAGATAGGATATTCTATTGAGGCTAGTCCATCTTTGATTTTGTCTTTTTGGATAAATTGAGTATGTTCTTGGTAGCATTTTCTTTGAATGAAATGATTCTTATTGTGAATCCATTGTTCTGGAACATCTAGCATATCTAAATAATTCTCATTAATGAGTTCTAATCCTTTGATTCTTTTTCCATCCTCTTTTAAAAAACCATGTCCATTATTTAAATAAGATAACGAACTATTCCTATGAGGAATTTTACTTCCACAGATAGTTTCAAAATATTTACAACAGGTTTGTTTTTTGTACCCACAAAAATTGGATAGAGGGCATGGTGAAGCATCCAGGTTTATGATGCTCTCCTGTATTTTTTTAGCATCTTGTTTGATTCTTGGTTGCATTTCTCTAGTAATCTCGTCGAAGTCAAAGAAGGTAATAATTTCATTTCCATTTTCATCTTTTTGGTAATCTTCTTTTCCGTTCTTTTTTCTTCCATCATAAATGTAGTCTGCATTTAATACTGCTAGATAGTAATGGATATGAGGCAATTGTTGCTCTTTACATTCTTCTTTGTACTTTCCTTCAATCATAAATCTTTGCACGGCTAAATCATAGATATAGGCCCCTATTTTCGTTCTATCAAAGAGTTTTTTTCTTTCTTTTTGATAAGACTCTTGACTCATTTCTTGTTCTAATTGATAATCGGCTATTTCTCCTTTTAGTTTATAGATATTATTCTTTTTTATAAAAATTGAATATTTCTCTTTTTTGGGATATCCCGATTTTAAATTCACATATTTTTTAGAAGTCGTGGCTTTGACTTCAATGATGTTTGTTTCCCCATTTTCTTGCTCATTATAGACATCTACATAGCATAGATACTTGGCTTGATTCTCTGTAAAACTAAATGAAACTTGATTTTTTGTGTCTTTGGCATAGATGGTTTTTCCTTTAAAATATTTTTGGACAAGTGTTCCAGACCATTCTTCTACTTTTTTGTAATATGGTAACATCGCTTCTAGTTGCTTGTTTACTTTTTCCGTTCGATCAATTTCGTTTCCTTGTTCATCCACTTCAAAAATAGAAGACATCATCTCTTCTATTTTATTCTCTAATTCTTGTTTTTGGTAATCCTCATAAGATACCATGGCAAGTAATTTTTCACTCTTGACTTTTTCTAAAGCCACATATCTTCTACAACGGCTGTAATTCATAAAATCAGTTTTCGTGATGGCCATTACTTCACAATCTCCACTTCATATTCATCCTTCTCTTTATTGTGAGTCACTTTGATTTTGATATTTGAAATATCTACACTTCCGGCATTGGTTAGATAGTTGGCTTCAAGCAAATCACTACCATAGAAATACGTGGTTTCTTCCTCAAACTCTTCTTTGTGGTCATGGATATAGATTTTAGAGGCTTCTTCAACATGTTTTAATGTAGCAGTTTGCATTTCTTCGGAATTATCAATCTCGTCATAGGCATAACTTACCCTTGAGATGGCAATTGCAAATACAATGGCAAGAGCTGCGAATAAGATTAATAATTCTTTGATGGAATATCCTTTTTTATTTAACATTTTCTAACACCTATCTTTTCTTCTATAAGTATAACAAATAATCCATGAAATTACTATGATATTTTTGGATATCTATGATTAAATTTTTCTATTTGACTTGGTCTTCTTGTTAGAGTGAATTCTTTTTCTTCGTTTAAATGATTTAAATCTATCGCGTGTTCTTTAGAATACTCTTTTACTGGATACATGGTAATTAAATCTTGAGTATTATGTAACGCGACGACTTCAAAAGCATTGATATTTTTATATCCCATTAGTCCACAGTTATCAAACTGAAATTGATAAATATCGGTTAGTAGATTTGTGGTGAAACGATTTTGTTCTTCCATGTTTTGCGGTAGTTTCTCTAAAACGGATTCTAATGGAAATTCACGTCTAAAAACAGTTTGCTCTTTGTCGTTTGAAAATTCTTGTAAATGCTTGAAAATATGCTTTTTAAAATCTTGATAATCATATTGAAGAATTTGTCTTTTTAAATATCTCATTTGATTATTTCTTTTTTCAATGGTTTGTCCTAATTTTTTTTGGAGGTACAGTAATGTTATTTCTAATATTTCGCTTTGAAATAAATTTTTATTTTCTAGAATCTTTTCGTAGGCACTTTCATATTCATTTTCTAAGAACTTAAGGCGAATGGCATGATATAACATTTCTCTGTTAAAAATAGCCAAAGTATCTTGTGGTAAGCTACTTATATTATAATTATTTAATAATTCTTTGTTTTCTTGAGATGCAATTTAGGCTTCTTCTAAGTCCATTATCACAATCGACATTCTTACATACATTGAACGCGCTATAAAATCATAAGGATATTTTCTCAAATAACAGATTAATAATTGCAAGCCAAGCCATGGATTGGTTTTATAGAGTTTTGTAATTTTTCTTAATTCAATCTCATTATAAAATGATTTTATCATATTGTTATTTCCCCCATGTTCTTTATTATATCAAAAAAAAGTAGAATCCTCTACTTTATTTCTTTAATTATGACTTGATAACTTCCATTTGGGCTTTCTACTTTGACAGATTCCCCTTTTTTATGGCCAATTACCGCTTTTCCAACAGGAGATTCATTTGAAATTTTATTTTCAAAAGGGTCTGCTTCCATGGAACCTACGATTTGATATTCATCTTCTTCTCCATCATCATATTTAATGACTACGGTAGAACCAACCGATACTTCATCTTTTGATTTTTCAGCAATAATACTATGTTCTAATTTATATTCTAATTCTTTAATACGCGCTTCTACTTGTGCTTGTTCGTCACGAGCTGCATCGTATTCTGCATTCTCGGATAAATCCCCTTGTGCTCTTGCATCTTTTAAATCTTTAATTACTCGTGGTCTAACGACCGTTTTTAATTCGTTTAACTCTGTTTCTAACTCAAGGTATCCTTGGGCAGTTAATACTATCTTTTTTTCTGTACTCATTGTTATACATTCTCCTTTTTTTACAATAATACTCACAAAATGGTACTATAAAAAATTCTATTTGTCAAACATTTTTATTCGCATCATATCGTATTTTTGTACTTTAAATCCAATTGGCAATCGAACAATCATATTTGGATGATTGGCTACTTCGATTTTTGTTCCTTTTTCATCTTGTATTTCTTGAATTTGATATTCACTCACTTCTAGATTTGGTCCAAAAAATTCTACGATGTCTCCTACTTTAAAGTAGTTTCTCTGTTCTATCAAAGCTATTTTATGCTCTTCGTCATAATCTAGAACTAATCCTAGAAAATCTTGATTTGAAACTTCTTCTCTTCCTAAAAAGTATTGATCTGTCTCATCTGGAAAGTTTTTGTAGAATTGATCTTTGGATTCCCGATTCGCTACCCGATTTAATACTTTTAAATAATGTTGCTGATCTTCTATTGTTAGTGTATGATTTAGGACTTTATCAATCATTTTACGATAAGATATAATTACGGTGGCAATATAGTAGATTCCTCTCATTCTTCCTTCTACTTTAAAGGAATTAACTCCAATATCTATCATTGATTCAATATGCGCTACCATGTTTAAGTCTTTGCTGGTCATACTAAAAACTGGTTTATTTTCACTTTGGAATGTCCACCTACAAATTTGAGCACATCCTCCTCGATTGGCATCTCGATTGGTTAAGGAATTGGATAAAACGCATCTGCCAGAGATGGAAGTGCACATCGCTCCATGGACAAAACATTCTAAATCTAATCCTGTTTTTTCTTTAATCTTTTGAATATTCTCTTTCGATGCTTCTCTAGCTAAAACGATTCTCTTGACTCCATGTTTTTGATAGAATTTTGCCGCCGCTGAATTTAGAGTACTTGCTTGAGTAGATACATGGACTTCTAAAGGAATTTTCTTATCTTCAATTAGTTTTATTACATAGAAGTCTGATACGATGATGGCATCCACTTTAATGAGAGAAAGTTCTTTTAAGTACTGTTCTAGTCCACTTAAGTCTTCATCATGAAATACGATATTCACAGTTACGTAAACCCTCTTGTTTAGAGAATGAGCAAACTCTACCGCTTCTTTGATGTCTTCTAGCGAAAAGTTCTTGGCATTGGCTCTTAAACTGAAGTTTTGGCCTCCAATATAGACGGCATCGGCTCCATATAAAAGAGCAAATTTTAATTTTTCTATATCTCCTGCTGGAGCAAGTAATTCAATCATGTTGTTCTCCTTTCTTAGGAGGTAATTTATAGATGGTTTTTTGATGTAGGAATCCAGTCGTTGAATCTTCGATTTCTTTTCCAGATTCTAGTTCTTTGAGAAACTCTTTTATGCTTTTTATATGCTCAAATTCTAGAGATATTACATAGAATGAAGCATGTCCTAGTAGTTCCCTTCCATCATAGACTTTACTGTCATAGATTACTGTTCCATAATCATTTTCTACGGCAAAGAATCTTTTTTGATGAATATTCTCATCAATCATCATTGTTTTTACTTCTTCCAATTCAAAATTCTTTGCATAATTTTTTAATAGTGTTCTTCTAGAGTACATAAACGGAAGGTGCCCATATAGTAGCACTCCGATGTTTTGGGTTCCATCTAATATAAATTTGCTTTCTTCTAAGGTAATATCTGGAGACAAGACTACTTTAGAGGCTTCCTTTAAGAATGATTTAGCACTTTCTTTACTGCAAATCATGTGGCTTGGCATGAAAATACTTTCTAAAGAACTATTTTTCTCTTCAAGGATTTGTAGTACCCCTAAATCCTCAAAAAAGATTCCTTTACATTTCTTTTCAATTGCTTGAATTTGACTCTCTAAGTTTTCGATGGCTTCCTCATCTAAAATTCGATTCATGTATAGATAAGAACCTTCTGCAATCTCGTCTAATTCATATTCTTTTTTAACTCCTACACAAAATGATTTTAATGGAAAAAGAAAGTGAACGCCCTCCACTTTCTCTTGAGCATTATCCCCTGCTAATATAAAATACTTATTCATGATTTCTCACACTCACTGAAACGCCATCTCCCACGTCATAAAACTTTGTTGTGAATTCTTTATTTTCTTTTAGAAAATCAATGTATTTTTCTATTTTTTCTACTAATTGACGTAGGTTTTTACTTTCTATGGTCTGTGATTTACCAACGTACCCATGGAATTTTAAGTTATCGGTTACAATCATTCCATTAGGCGTTAAAAAATGTTGATACTTTTCAAAGAATTTTTGATATTGTCCTTTGGCAGCATCAATGAAAATTAGGTCATATTGTGTTCCCTCTGCTAAATTTAGTTCTAGTGCATCTTGAAATACAACATTAATTTTGTCTTCCAATTTACATTTTTTCACATTTTTTAAACATTCCATATACATGGTTTCATCTCTTTCAATTGTCGTTACTTTGACATCTACAGAGGCAGAAGCCATTAGAATAGAAGAATACCCGATTGCACTTCCAATTTCTAAGACATTCTTTAAATTGTTTGTTTTAATTAATTTCATTAGAAAAGCAATGCCTTCTTTTTGCATGATTGGAATGTCTTTCTCACTTGCATACTTTTCCATTTCTAATATGAATTCTCTCATAATATCCTTTTCTTTCTAATTCTGTGCACAAATGGATTGTAGTTCTCTTACCTTGTTTAAAAACTCTGTGTTTGTTTCTTGAAAGAAGACCTCTCCTGTGCACACATTGGCTACAAAATAATAATAGTTGGTAGACGTTGGATGCAGTGCAGCCTCAACACTTGTAATATTAACATTACAAATCGGTCCAATAGGTAGTTTACCATTCATTGAACCATCTGTCAAACGGGTGTTGTATGGATTGTTATCTAAGATATCATAAATGGTTAGGGTATCTCCCATATTTTTTTTGACTCCGTAGTAAGTTGTCACGTCACTTCCAAGGGCCCAATTATCTTTTAATCTAGAATAAAACACTTGTGCAGCAGTTGCTCTATCTTGAGCATTTCCTGCTTCTGTTTCAACAATGGATGCTAGGCTTAATAATTCATGAATGCTGTAAGAAGAGTTTTCTATTTCTTCTTGGTAGGGTTTTAATTGCTCTCCTAAACGACTAATTAGACGTTCTGCTACTTCTTTTGCAGTTACGGTTTCTTTAAATTCATACGTATCTGGATAAAGATATCCTTCTAAAGGATGATAGATTCCTTCTGCTAATACATCCTCTGTAATAAACCATTGTTTCTCTATTTGAGAAGCAATAAACTCTTCACTATCTACAACATCCATAAAATCTTGTTTGCTAAAATCAAAAGTAGAAGCTAAAGTAGAAGCAAAATCCTCGAGTCTTTTTCCTTCGATTAATGTTACTGTTTTGGTGTTAATCTTAATGTCTCCATTGGATATTTTCTTTAAAATGCTTTCTGGTGTCATAGAAGCACTTAATTCGTAATCTCCTGCTTGTAAATTAATAGTTTTATTCATAAACAAGTAGAGATCAACTGCTAAAGCACTTTTTATTAATCCTGCTTTTTCTAAATTTTTTACAATGGTTTTTTTGCTGCTTCCTGCTTCGACAACAAATAATTTTGTGGTATTATCTGCTGAGGCACTCGACATTCCCCAGTTATAAAAAGCAACCACTCCTACAATTCCTATTATTATGATTCCTAGTAGAATCAACCCCAATTTTTTCATATTACTCACTCTTCTCCTCTAATTTTGATAAAATGGCCTCAATGGTATTCCACTCTTCTTCTGTTTGGATGGCCATCAACTGTTTATTTGCACTGTTTGGATCATAGATGTTTGCATATACTCTAATTTGACCTAATTCATCTACACTATTGTCGGTATATACAATATAATTTTTTTGTGTTTCATTGGATGCAAAGGTAAATAGAATCTCACAATTAATGGGACTACCATTTGCCCCTTTTATTTGAAACACACTATTATTAATTAACTCATTATTCATGTTTTAATCCTTTCAAAAATGTCTCTAAAATAATGGAAGATGCTACATTATCAATGATTTTTTTCCTTTTTTGGCGACTTTTATCGGAAGCTAGTAAAATGTGTTCGGCTTGAACGGTGGTGAGTCTTTCATCCACTAAATTCACTTTGCAATCAAATGTAGTTTCTAGCATTTTTTTAAAGTCTATACTTCTTTTAGCCGCTTCTCCTAATGTATTATTCATATTTTTAGGAAGCCCAAGCACAAACTCAGTAATGTTTTCTTTGCTTACAATCTCTTTTAATTCTTCTATCGCAGTAGTATAATCTCCTTCTTTAAAGAAAATTGTTTTATAAGGACTTGCAATCGTATTGGTGCGATCGCTTAAGGAAACCCCTACACTTCTGGTTCCTAAGTCTAATCCCATGTATCTCATGATAAATAGTCCTTGAGTAAATAAGAAATCAATTCTGCTCTATCCACGCTCAACATTTTATCTCTAGCATCTTTATAGTTTGAGATATACCCTGGATCTCCTGACATCAAATACCCTACGATTTGATTAATTGGGTTATATCCTCTTTCTTCTAAGATTTGCACTACTTCTTTTAAAGTCATTTTGGCACTCTCTTTTTCAAATAATTTGACATCAAAAAGTGCTGTATCCTCCATAATATACACCTTCTTATATACAAAAATATTTTATCATGAAAAAGAAGAGAAGACAATCATCTATTCTTCTTTCATTCATTTTTTATCTTCCACGTTTTAAGTTTAGTAAACGTTCTTTCTTTTCTTTAAATTGTTCATCTTGTGACAAGGCATTTATATACATGTCAACCGCTTCATAATCAAGTTGGTCCACGTTCCAGGATAATTCACATTGATGTCTTATACATTCTAATGAAAACAAATAATCTTTGTATGATTGCCATGTTGCTGGTATCTCTTTAGGATTCATGGTCAGTATTTTCTTTATATAGGCCTCTTTTTTTAAGGAATGCCCTAGTACTTCTCTATGCGTGTCTAATAAATTCAAATTACTTTGGGTCGCACTATAAAGAAGTTCTATTAAATATTTCTTTTCACCAGGAATATCAGAACTATATAAATTTTTGGCATCAATATCATCTAGAATAAAATTTATTTTTCCATAATTAGTCCCTCCTTGATGAAAATCTAATTGACGATTTTGCATTACCATTTTATTTAATTCAATCAATGAATGATTTTTTAAGGCAAAGGGATTTGGAAGGTTCTCCCAGAATATACGATGGCCTTCTAAATCAAAATGAGCATTAGGATTGTATAATTTTTCGATGATAATATCTTTATAGATTGGAAATAATTCAAATACTTTGTGGTTCATCAAATATAGCATACTAATATAAATTGGGTGTGTTTTTGCTTGTGTATGCAATCTTATTTCATAATTATAATCCTGTTTTAAATAGGGTTTTACTTTTTTCCAATCTTCTAAGGTTCTTTTTACATTGATCTCTTTTTGATTTGCTAAAATGCATTGATTTATATAGGCTTTAGTTTTTTCTGGAATTCCTTTCATGGAATACAATTTTTTATTTTCTGTGATTTTTTCAAATGCAAAAATTTGTTTTAAAAAGTCACAGTATTTTTCTTTCATTACAATACCCTCCTTATTTCCATTCTAGCAAATTTTTCTTTATCTGTCTTTATTTTTTTACAAAAAAACGATTCAAGTTTTTTTGTTGAATCGTTTTTATTGCATTCTTCTATTTTGTTGTCTTTGATTATTCATCATACCACCTTGCATTCCATTATTTCCAATTGTTGTTACAGTATTACTTAACGTAATATTTTGCAGTGTTGTTCCCCCAATTTTTAGTTCATATGATGTGTTTTTTTCTAACAAAGGACTTGAAATTAAGATGCTGGAATACTTCTTGCTTGGTTCATAGGTGATGCTTCCTAGTTCTATCGCTTCAGTATAGGTGCTTCCTAAATTGATTAATACTGTATTTTGTGAACTATTATTTGATACATTTTGAACCATACCTGAAGATCCCACGGCGATTAAAGTACCTCCTGTAATCTCAAATGTTCCGTTGTAATCCAGTGTCCCATTTCCATTGTCTTCTGGACCATCAACATATACGATTCCTCCTGTCATTTTAATACTTCCATTCGAATCTAGTCCATCCCCTTTGGCATTGACTTGAAGCGTCCCACCATTGATAGTTAAAATTCCATCTGTTATAGCAAACATATCATTTTGATTTGATGAATCCTTTCCTCCTGAAATGTTGACTCCATCATCACTGGCAATCAGTTTTATTGTTCCATCGTTGATAGTGATATTAGAGGCTTCGATTCCTTCATAAGAACGGGTAATGTTGATGGTTCCTTTCTCAATGGTGAAGTTGTTATCTGCATGAATCCCATCATCTCCTGAAGAAAGCGTATAAATTCCACCTTTTATTAAAATATCTCCATTACTATGAATGCTATCGTCCGCACTCGTGATTTTGAAATTTCCACCAGTAATATAGATTCCATCATCGGCTTTGAATCCTTTTCTACTTTCTGAAGAGTTCGTGGTACTTCCTGCTACTATTTCAATGTTTCCTCCACTTATGGTTAGAGTACTTTGGGATTGAATGCCATCTAATTCTGAAGTGATTTTGATTTCTCCACCTATAATAATGATTTCTCCTTTTTCAAGTTCATTACTAGTTTTGATTCCATCTGATTTGGCGTTGATGGTAATTTGTCCATTTTGAATGGTAACCGAATCTTTTCCTCTTATTCCATCATCATTAGAAGTGATAGAAATAGTTCCATCTAGTATGGTTAAATCGTCTTTGGAAACAATTCCATCTTGATTAGAAGTCACACTTAGACTTCCCTTTCCTAGAATAAACAAATCATCTTTGGAATAGATTGCCCCATCTAAATCTTCTGTTGTAGATGATTCTATCTTATTTTCTCCAATAAGTTCAATATAGGTATTTCCTGCTGAAATAATATGGATAGCAGGTCCGTTGGAATTGGTAATAGAAACATTGTCTAAGATGATTTTTACTTCTCCATTTGTATTTACTTCGATGTTGCCATTTTCTATGGTTCCTGTAAAATGATAAACTCCTTGGGTAGAGATCTTATAGGAACTGCTTAGTTCTACATCTGTTGTTTGATAATTGCTCCAGTCGATATCACTTTTCTCTTTGGCTTTTTCTAAAATTTCTTCTATGTTTTGTGCTTGTTTGTTTTCTTGGTTTGTAGCTGAAAATTGATACAAAAGAACTCCTATGATAGCAATCACTAGGATTACTCCTACAAAGATTATTTTTTGCTTGTTATTCATTATAGTTCCATCTCCATCATTCTATGTGTTAATACCACTTTTAGATTTGCGTTTCTCTCTCTTATGGCATCAATAAATTCTTTTTCTTTCATACCCTTTTTTTCTTTGACTTTATAGGTTAATTCAAATAAACTTCCCATATCAATGGTTTTCGTTTGGATTAATGTAGCATCGGTTGTAAATCTTTCAAATACCTCTTTAAAATCTTCTGCATAATCTAGGTCTTCAGGGACGACAATTTTTAGAATTTTTGTATCATTTGTTGTACTTCCAAAGCGTAATTTTGAAAATAGAAATAGAACTAATGAGATCATTAAGGTAAAGCAAATGGCATAGAAAATGTATCCTGAACCCACTGCTAGACCAATGGCCATAGCAAAGAAGACGGATAGAATTTCTTTAGAATTCCCTGGAATGCTTCGGAATCTCACCAAGGTAAATGTTCCTGCTACGGCAATAGAAGTTCCTAGATTTCCATTTACCATGATGATAACGGTTGTTACTAAGGATGGTAAAATTGCCAAAGTATTAATAAAATTTTGACTGTTTCTCTCTGATGTGGATTTGTGCACTAGAGCACTGATGACTCCCAATATTAAAGACGTAAAAATACAAATGATAAAATTAGTGAGATTTAAATTTCCTGTTAAAATACTGCTAAACATATCTTAATTCCTCCTTCTTGTTTTTTTGATATATTTTTCCATATTTCGAAAATGTTGTTGGGTATACTTTTAACCGACTTAGAATTCTTGTAATTTCAAGAGGAAGAGCATTTAGGGTTTTAATTTCCATGACATAGGAATGGTCTGAAAAAAGTGGCTCTCCTCCATCTCCTAGTTCTAAGCGTAACTCTGTTTTTCTACTTCTGATATTGGAATCAAAGGTTACTCTTAACCCAGGGTTATTTTTCCCTTTATATGATACACGATCATAGGCTAAGAAAAGTTTTGGCTCTAAAGAGTATTTTTGAAAATAATAGGTCATCTCTTTTTGAATTTGACTTTTACTCTCTTCGGTCTCTTTCTTCTCATAAAAATAATAGAATTCTTTTAGTGTTGTTTCAATTCTTCGTTTTCCTACAATCCCTTTGTATTTCTGTTTGACTTCTAGAAAAACCTTTGAATCCTCTTGAGGAATTCCATAGCTTCTAAGACGAATCTTATTTTTGAATTTTGGCTTTTCTAGAGATTTTATAATCAAATCGTTTCCTGTAGTATCAAAATAGATGTTATAGATGTGACTTTGAAAGTATTCATCTTCAACTAGATATGGACTTAGTTCTTCTAAGACTTGATGATATTCTTCTTCATTTAGAAGATACTTTTTTTCCACTCTTTGAAAACGGGTTATACTCATCTTTTTTCCCTCCCAACACTTCTTCATTTTATGTTTTCAATGTGAAAAAACTTCGTAGTTTAAACGAAGTTTTTATGTTTGTTTTGTGTTGAAATGGTGAAGTTTTATTCTTTACCAATATCAATATATCCTTTAAAGTTCTCTATGGTGCTTTCTAGTTCTGGAAGCGTTAGTCTTACAGCCGAGGAGGAATTTCCCGCGGCGGGATAAAGAATATCGATTTTTTTTAAACTCTCATCAAAATAAACATCAACATTCTCTTTGATTGCAAATGGACAGACTCCTCCTGGTTCATGGCCAATATAGTTATTTACCTCTTCTCTTGGAATCATGTTTGCTTTGGTATGAAAGAACTCCTTGAATTTATGGTTATCAATTCGCGTCGTTCCTGAACAGACTATTAATATAGGCTTGTATTCAACTAAAAAAGATAACGTTTTAGCGATATTCTCTTCTTTTGTATGCAATGCTAAGGCTGCACTGGCAACTGTGGCAGAGCTTTCTTGAAGTTCGATGATTCTGTTTTCTAACTGATATTTTTTTAAATATTGTTTTACATTGTACAGTGACATATTTTTACTTCTTTCTATAATTTTTTTACTAATAATAGTTCCGGATTTTTTTCCTGTATCCTATAGTTCTCTATTCTTAATGTTGCATTTTCTTTTTGGAGCACAATCCACCCAGGCTCTATCTTTTCTTTTCCATAATGTTTCAAGTCATCCGAAAGAGTTGGAAGATAGATGCAATTGTTTTTGACAAGCAGCCCATGACGATGTCCATAAAGATTTAGTATTGTATCATTTTTGTAAGGAAGTTTTAAATGGTAATGTTCTATAGGATGATTTAGAGATAATAGTTTTCCTTGCCAAGTGATATAGCATCGTTTAAATCCTAACAAATTAAAGTCTCTCCTACTCTTAAGCATTTCTAAGTAGATTTTACTTTTCATCAAGGTCTTATAATCGTGATTTCCTAGTAAGATATGAGTTTTTATTTTCTTATAATAGGGATAATGATTTAGAATAAAATTGATTTGTCTTTCTTCATTTCTTAAAGAGTTCTGTACTCCACACATGGTACTTTGCATTAAATCCCCTAAATGTAAGATGTCATTGATTTTTTTTGTTCTGGCATATTTATAGGCTTCAATGATATAATCCATATTCATTTTATTAGACCCAATATGAGTATCTGATATCACTAAAAGGGAATCCCCTGGGAGGCTTATACTCGATAACTCTTTTGTTTTAAAAAAATGCTGTGGATTATTAGACCATAATACTCCTAATATTTCATTTTGAAATCTCTCTTCCATTTTGGCTAATTGCTCTATGGAAATGTGGTAGTTATAATACAAGTTGGAAATTCTCATGCTATCTTCTTTGGATAATTGCTCTAGTTTATTTCTCACATGCATCACCTAAATTTATTTTATAACAATAATGTTGATTGAACAAGAAAAAAGAACTATTTTTGAAGTTCTTTTCCTTGAATATATTTGATGGCTTCGGTTGCTGCTACTGCTCCATCTGAAGTTGCTGTGACTAGTTGTCTTAGTTCTTTGGTTCTATTATCTCCAGCCACAAAAATTCCTTTGACGTTTGTATGACAAT
>JAFUYX010000005.1 GCA_017476885.1 Bacilli bacterium
GCACTTTTTTACCTTCTTTAGTTATGTCCTTATTCTTTGTTGATTTGTGTTCCGTAGATTGCATCATCTGATATTTCGCAAGTATGGCGCTTTTGTTTTGCTCATGCTGAAGTTCTGCTGATAATTTTAATAATTCTTTTGTAAAATCGTTAAAATTCCTACAATTGTCAATCATTTTCTTAGTTAATTCTTTCCAGTTATTATCAATTTTTATCGCTTGTTCTACTGTCATGTTCTTTTCTCCTATCAATAGTTATTATCAATTATATATGTTCATTTCGAACTATGTTTATTTTTCTTTTATCATTTGTTCTACTAATAACCCAACGTTAGTTCCTAATTCATTTTTTATTCTTGTAATATCTTCAGTAAATCTCTTTTCTCTTTTTATCGCATTTTTTATTCCTGGTTCTAAATCATTAAATCGAATATCATTTTTTCTATAACCACAGATATCATGTAGCCTTTTTTCTAGATATCTTCTTCCAGATTTAGTCCTTTTTTCATTTTTCAATAAATCTTCTTCATTTTCAGAATCAAACTCATCAAAATGCATCAGTAACCATAACTCAAAGTTTGGATTACTTATATATAGATTAACGTGATTCTTCTTGCAAAAATCAACTACTTTATCGTATTGTTCTTCTGTAAAACTATCTTTATCTCTATCTACAACCATATTCAAAGAATCTCTTGTGGATGAATAGGTTACATCTTGCGCTGTGAAGTATTTTTCAAAATTGGTAGCCATATCCTCATAAGCCTCATTTTTAAATAAAGTCATAAATACAGAATCTAAATCTTTTGATTGAATTCTATAAACATCTTTTTTATACATCTGATCTAATTTTAAAAATGTATTTTGTAAGTCTATGATACCAGGATTCTCATGATCCCAGTTGGATAGTTTATTTTTTAGTTCACCTACTGTTACTTCATCAGAAGAGTTGTCAATGAACGTTTGTAATAGTTTAATCACATCAGTTGGATTACTATGTCCTTGACTTGCATAGTCTCTTAAAATATTAATAATTGTTACATTTTCTTTTATTAAAGACTCATTTAGTTTTTTAAAATATGTTGGTTCCGTTTTAGCCCCTTCTGAAGCAATGAAAAATTTTTTTCTATATTCGTTTATTTCTGATGGCCTTTCAGTAGCAAAGGGTTCTTTAATCCTCATAATTTATATCAATATTGGCTATTGCGCCAAATCTTCCTTCTAAGTATGCTTTATCAATTTTTCTATCGAAACGTGCTACATCTTTAAATTCTTCTAACGAATATAATCTGCTTTCGCCTTTTTCATTTTTTTCTGTAAACCAAATTTCATCTCTTCTTACCAAATCAAAATCTAAAGTTTTTAATTCATGGGTTGTAATGATTAATTGATTGGTATTATTTGCTTTCAAAAATATTTTTAATAAGCCTTCAACAAGAACCGGATGCAAGCTACTATCTAATTCATCGATTAAGAATAATTTGTTTTCCGTAAGCATAATATCCACTAATTCTAGAATTCTAATTGTCCCATCTGATTCTTCATATGCGCCAAATTTACTATCACAATTATCATGAATAAAATTTAAGCTGTGAACTATAACTTCACCATCGTTATTCTTTTCTATTACATATAAATCATTAGCTATTCTAATAGTAGCTCTGGTTCTTGGGTCGCTTCTGTATGATTCTTCAAATTTGTTCATTATTGTTGTAAACTCTATTGGAGGTAAACTGGTTTGAATATTTTTTATATCGCAAGGTTCTGATACAATATCAGTTATATTAATATCTAACGCTTTCAATACTTTTAAAATTTTAGTTTTTTTCTTGAGATAATCAATATCTAAAAACTTATGTGATGTTGGTCGTATGACATACATATCAAATATCAAAAATTTAAATACTGCTTTAATATCATTAAAAAATTCATCTTTATTATTTGACATAGATATTCTTCTGGCCATCTCGTTAATAAATAAATCTTTATTATTATTTTTCATTTCGGCTAAGCAAACGTCAAAATAGTTGTTTTTTGTTTTTGAAGGACTATACTTACTATTTTTTATATCTCTTTCAAATATTACTTTTTCTTTAGGTTTCGTCATATCAATTAACCATTCTGATACGATTTCTTGTTTAAATATATTCACTTCAAATCCATAAGAATATAATTTTTCGTTTAATGCAAGTTCAAATTCAAAATAGGAATTTTCTTTTTCATTTGATTTGTTGCCCCTAAAATATTGATTATTGATAATGGTTGTTATTCCATCAATGATTATGTTTTGAGCTAAACCAATAGCTAAAATCAAATTTGATTTTCCAGAACCATTCGCCCCAAACACTCCTGAAAACTTCAATATTTTTTTCTTACAACTCTCTACTATATGGTTATCATTATTTCTGACTTTACCTGAAAGCATTGAAAAATGTTGTAATTCATTAAATGATCGATAGTTTTTCACTTTAAATCCTATTAGCATCTTCATCCACCTCTTACTATTTTTAATATATTATATTTTTTCACATTTGTGAAGGTTATTATACATATTTTCTTACAAAAATCAATCTTTTTTACGATTTTTTCACATTTAGTTCTTTTTTATAATTCTATTTATAGTATGTTAAAATTCTAGAGATTTCTTTCATGCGATTATTGGAATTATAGATAGAATTAAGAATAGTTTCATATTCTTTTTTTTGTGTCATTATTTTTAAGTTATTTAGCATGACTCCTCTCATTCCTGAATATGAGGGAACTTGAATTTTATTTTTGGTTAAAGCATAATCTGCTTCTTTTTTTCGATTACATCTTTCATAAAAATAGATATTTCTTAATAAATATCGAATCAATGTATTCTGTAGTTTTTCAAAATCGATTTGAGTAGATGGATCTAAATGATCCATGATAAGATGGATTTTTTTTAGTGCTAAATTTTTCTTTCCTTCATCAATGGAATAGATATATTGTAAGAAATAGTTTGTAACGTCTGCTAATGCACTCGTTGTTAGAACTCTATATTTAGGATACTTTATGGTTTGAGGGGATTCTATTCTCATTTTATTGGCATATTCCTCTAATAAAGATATCCCGCTTTCTTTGATGAAATCTTCTGATTGATAGAACTCATCTAATATAATATGCATATCTACATATCCTTTTACTCTTTGATTCTTGGTTACGTACAAAAAAGATAGAATACAGATAAAATCAATTTTTTTATAAAAGTCTACATTGATTCTTTCTACTTGATTCATTTGTTCAAATATCTGTTTCCCAAATTCTTTGAAATTCAGTCTATTTGCTCCTTTACTTTGAGAAGAATCGTATAATCTTACAATATCTAAATCAGATGGGATAAAACTAGAATGGTACTTCTTATTTAGCATGAATGAACCAAATGCCATAATTTGATCTTGATATCTCGTAAATAACTCTAATATGATGGTATATAAGTAATCTATGATTAATTTGTTTTCCTGAATATTACTATACTTTTTCATAACTCTATGCATGATATCAAGAAATTCTTCCTCTAAATAGGGATAGTCATTTTTTGAATCTGATAGATATGGTTTAGTTCTTCCAATTAAAATAGGTTTATAATCCACTAGTTCAGCACAGACATTCTTTTCTCTTTCTCCATTCTTTTTTAGAATATGTTGATGTCCATGATAATTTATTCCAGTACTTGAAGTTTTAAACTCTTCACATAAATGTTTGTATAATATCGTGTCTGGGCGTTCATTACTTTCTACAGAAGCGTTTAAAGGATAATGAGAATAGTAGTCTCCATTCAATTTTACTGGAGACATAAAAACATCCTCAAATCCTGCTTTTAAATATAAATTGGGTTTATCTATTTCATCATGATTTCCTATTACTAAAAATTTGTGTCCCTTTATTTTTGAAACAAGTTCAGTTAAATACTCCGGATTTTTTTTAAAAGAAAAATCCCCAAGCATGAGTACTATATCTTCATTTTCTATCATTTCATTATGTTTTGCAATCATATACTCATCCATAGCTTCTACTGACTCAAATAAATCATTTCTTGTAAATTTAATAATATTTTTATGATTAAAATGTTGATCGCTTATCACATAGACTTTTCTATCCGGATATTTTCTTGATAGATAGTTCGAAATTTCTTTAAAGTATTGCATACATACAACTCCCTTTTTGTTGTAGTATTCTATAATAGAAAGAATTCTTTGTCAAATTTCTAGTAATATGCGTTTTATCTTGACAATGAATTTACTTATTTCAGTTCTTTCATAATTCTTCGATATATTTCTCTTTGTCCTTTATAATTGATTAAATAACTTTTGTTATTAAAAAAGTATTCTGATTTTGAAGTTAAATCTTCAATGTCAATAAAATGAAGATGAGAAGCCTTGCAAAGTTCTTTTAAGCGTTCGTTAATTTCTTTTAGATAGGGTTTTTTGATTCTTTCTGTTTCATATAGACTTATTAAGAATACTTCTTTTTTTTGATGAATTCGAATGAGTTTTATAATCTTTTCCATATTATTTAGATATTCTTCGATGTCTTCTCTTTTGATTTCTTTTTGATTGAATTCAACCATACCTAGGGCTATTGTTAATATTTTAGACTTTGCAATTGCTTGCGTGATGGATAGTTCTGTTCCTTCTATGACATAGTTGTTTTTAAGTTTTAGTAATAATGTTTGAGAAGTCTCTTCTGGATAAGAAAATTCTGTAATATATTCTTTGATATGAGAATTCTCTTCATAATCATCTCTTAGATAATCATTGTAACTATATCCTTTTACGTCATAGGCAGTATAACCTAGAGAAAGACTATCTCCTAAGGTTACAATGATGATATCTTCATGATACACCCATTTAAATATTACAAACGCTAGAATAGTTCCCATTAGAATTGTGAATAGTATCACTTTTTTCATAAGATTCACCTATTATTATTCTATGGTTTCTTTCAAAATACTATGTTTATTTCAATTTGACTATTGTTCGACATTTTTCGTATTCTCTTTATGCTAGAGTATAGAACAGATTTGTTTATTTTACGATTGGAGGATTCATATGATAGATAATTATTATAATGAAATAAAGAATAATTTGATAAATGAAGAAATATATTCCAAGGTTAAAGATTATTCAAAAGAAAGACATACTCTTTTAACATATTATGAGGTGGGCAAATTATTATTAGAAGCAGGAAATAAATATGGTGATGATGTAATTGGTAATTTTTCTAATAAGTTAACAGTTGAAGTTGATAAGAAATACAATCCGAGAACTTTAAGAAGAATGAGACAATTGTATCAATTCTTCGAGAAGCAAAAATGGTCCCCACTGGGGACCAAATTTTCAATTAGTCACATAAGGCAATTGTTTAGCCTTACTGATAATAATGAAATTAATTATTATGCTGAACAAGCAGAAAAAAGAAATCTTTCAAAAAGACAATTAGAAGACATAATAAGGAATAACGAATATGAAAGGTTACCAAAAGAAACAAAGAACAAACTTATGAATAGTGAAAAACTTGAAGTAAAAGATTTAGTACCAAATCCTATATTGATTAAAAACAAAAACAATATAGAAATAGTCCATGAAAAAGCATTACATCATTTAATACTAGAAGATATTGAATCCTTCATGAAAGAACTTGGTAATTCATTTAGTTTTATAGGTAGTGAATATAATATTAAAATGGGAGATAGATATCATCTTATTGATTTGCTACTATTCAATATAAAATATAATTGTTATGTAGTCGTCGAACTAAAAGTAACTGAGTTTAAAGTAGAATATATTGCACAAGTTCAAAAATATATGAACTACATTGATAAAAACGTAAAAGAAATTCGTAATAATTCTACCATTGGAATTTTGATCTGTAAAAGAGAAAATAAGTTCGTAATTGAATATTGTTCAGATGATCGAATTGCAGTTAGAGAATATGAGTTCGTGTGATATAGTATTCTTAGTTTCTACAACAAAAAATCCTTTGAAAAAGGATTTTAATAGATAATTTTATCTTCGTTTCATTTAAATAACTATACTATCAGGGCTAAATTATAACTTTTTTTGTTTTACTAATGATAAAGTTGGATAGTCTCTTTGTAATATTTTAGGGTCTGACATTTGATTAAGAATTCGTTTGGCTTCTTCTTCTGGTAAGGATTCAATTCGCTCACAAAATGATTTACAACTTTCTTTATCATAGCCACGTAATGTATAGAAATGGGTATCTGTTTCATATATGGTAGTATATACACGTACTTCTCTGGTATGAACTTCCTTTAATTTTTTCTCTATTGCGTTATAAACATAGAAACTACCATCAATGCAGTATAGATACTTGTTCTCGGCATTTTTAAATTCTTTTATTTCAATATCTTTTGAATATTCTTTTAATTGAGTGCCATTGTAATCATAAATCACGATTTTGCCTTGATTTTGAAACACTACGATATCTTGTAAAAACTCTATTCTTTCATCGGGCTTAAATCCCTGAGGATAAAAATGATTTTCTTTTGGGTCATAGACAACACTTTGCTTTTTAGTTTGGTAAGTTGCTTTATATGATTCGCAATCAAATAATTGAATTTTACCATCGATAGGAGATTTTAATGCCATGCGACTATAGTTATCTTCGACTTGAAGCATTAACTCCCATCCAAAAAAAACAAACTCTCCTTTTGAGGCATCATAAATATTGACTATTCTTTTTGAGCCTTCACTTTTTACTTGAATAAATAATTGTTTTTCTGGTTTTGTAATGACCGTATACATTCCAATATTCCCTATGATTTGATCGTTTTCTATATTTAACAAGGCTGTTTTGCCATTTCCAAATTCTATATAGGCCGTATTATTTATAATTTGTTTTAGGGTATATTTTATCTCTTCCATCTCTTTTTAAACTTCCTTTCGCTTCCTTTTTGAGTGGTTATTATATATAATACTTGCTTTATTGTCAATAATTATAGTCCTTCATTTACGTTTCTAATTTTGCAAGAGGGGTTTTATAAAACTTTTTTCCATAAAAAAATCCTTTTAAAAAGGATTTTAATAAATGGTTTTATCTTGTTTTTCTGAAAATGATTGAAATGTTTTAATGGTTTGTTCTCGATCTAAAGCTATCAATTCTAAGATGGATGAATCTTGGCTTTTTTGGATATAGTTATAGATGAAATCATCTCTAAATCCAATTGAGGCTGCATCATCTTTGGTGTTTCCATAATATACTTTTTTGATATTAGCCCAAAGAATTGCAGATAAGCACATAGGACATGGATAGCAAGTTGTATAGAGTTCACACCCAGATAAGTCATAGGTATTTAATTTTTTACACGCTTCTCGAATGGTCTCTATTTCAGCATGGGCGGTTGGATCATTGTTTTTTAATACATGATTAGACGAAGTGGCAACAACTTCTCCATCTTTGATTATACACGCTCCAAAAGGTCCTCCATGATTGGTCTTTAGATTTTCTTCTGCGACTTTCATCGCTTTCATCATATATTTATTCATTTCTCTTCTTCCTCAATAATTCTAATGTCGGCTCCTACTCCTTGTAATTTTTCTATGATATGTTCATATCCTCTTAAAATATGTTCTATTTCTGATATTTTGGTAGTTCCTTTGGCAAGAAGTCCTGCTAATACTAAAGAGGCTCCTGCTCTTAAGTCACTTGCTACTACATCATTGCCTTCTAATGCCGTAGGTCCTTTGATGTAGGCAGTTTGTTCTTCTACTTGAATATCAGCTCCCATGGAATTTAAGTATGGAACTTGTCCCATTCGATTGGAATATATCGTTTCTTCTAATATACTGGTTCCTTTGCATTGGGTTAATAACACGGTCATAGGTTGAGCAAGATCAGTTGGATACCCAGGATAAGGTAGAGTTGTGATATTGACTGCTTTTTTATTCTCTGTTGAATTAATTATTAGATTATTATGTCGGACTGTAATAGGAATCCCGATTTCTAGAAGTTTTGATAATAAGGCATTTAAATGTTCTTTGATTACATTTTGAATGCATAAGTTTTCTCCTAGTAAAGCTCCTGCTATAATATAGGTTCCTGCTTCAATTCGATCTGGAATTACTTCAATGATTGCTTTATGTAATGATTTTACTCCTTCAATTGTAATTCTACTTGTTCCAGCTCCTTTAATTTTAGCTCCCATATTATTTAAATAGGTGGCAATATTGACGATTTCTGGTTCTTTGGCTGCATTGTTAATCACGGTTGTTCCAGTTGCTTTTACTGCCGCTAGCATAATATTAATGGTGGCTCCAACACTGGCAAAATCTAAATAAATTTTTGTCCCTTTGAGTTCTTTGGCATCGATGACATATCGATCATCAATTTCTTCAACGGTGGCTCCTAGTGCTTGAAATCCTTTTAAATGGAAATCTATTTTTCTTGCCCCTATTTTACATCCTCCTGGAAAATAGATTTCTACATGTTTTTTTCTTCCTAATAAGGCTCCCATGAAATAATAAGACGCTCTTAGTTTACTCGCTAGTTCTTCTGGTATTACAACACTCTCAATATTTCTTGAATCAATTTTGAGCGCATCTCCTTGATCCTCAACTATTCCGTTTAAGAGTTTAATGATCTCTATTAAGGCATGTTTATCCGTGATTTCTGGTACATTGTAAATGGTTGTTTCTTCATCACATAAAATGGATGCAGGAATTAAGGCCACGGCACTATTTTTAGCCCCTGATATTTTGATATTTCCTGATAACTTTTTCCCACCTTCAATGACTATTTTTTTCATAAAATCAGTCCTTTTTCATATCTCTTATTTTTACTATAACAAATTTTCATTCGAAATGAAATGAAGTTTACATTCTTATTGACATAAATGATAGCACCCAATCCCTAAAAGAAGAAGAACCCCTAAAATACTTGCTTTTTTTTCTAAGTGTTTATATGCGATTCCTCCTAAGTATAATCCTAAATAGGTCATTATAAAACTCACAAGGGAGAATAAGGATGTTGCTAGAAAAAGATTTGTGGTCATTCCCCCAATTCCAAGTCCTGTGGAAAACGCATCAAGTGATACTCCAAAAGCAAAGAGGAGGATATTTATTAGATTATATTCAAAAGGGGAAATGTCTTTTTTGTTTTTGATTTCTACTAGAAGATTACAAGCAATGAATATTAATATTCCCCCTAAGAATTTGTTGCTGTTTAATGAAAATAGAGCGATGATATTTTGTCCTAAGAGTTCACCTAGTAAGGGCATGAAAAAATGCATGAGTCCTACTACGAAACTCAGTTTTAGTTTATCTTTGTTTGTAGGGTTGGTTGTTCCAAGTGCTAAGCACATGGAAAAAGTATCTGCAGACAAAGCAAGGGCAAGTATGAAAAGGGAAAAAAAATTCGTCATAGTTCTCTCCTGTTTCATTCTATGAGAGATAGACGATTTTTATGAGGTATATTTTTCTAATAGATCTTTTACTAAAAAACGATACTCTACTTCTTCGTTTTGAGTTTTATTTTCGAGAAAACATAAAGGAGGATACATGACACACCACCAGTTGTTTCCAAGTCCATGTCCTAAGGTGATGACTAAGGAATCATAGTTTCCACTTGGATAGACCACTCCATGATATTCTTTTTCTGGAAAGTAGTTCATTCCTAATGAAATTTCACTTTCTTTGGTATAGTTTTCTACTAGATTTTGAATATGTGGAAGTTCCTCTTGAAGAATGATCTTGGCTTCTTGACTCGTCCTTGCATTGACCATTAGACGATTTAATTTTTCTTCCACTTCTTCTTTGACTTTCATTTTCAGTTCTTGATCTTCTTCTGAACTTGAATTTGCTATGACTCGAAAGCGAATGGCATAATCTGGTATTAAGATTTCTTCTTTATTTGTATAGTAGTAAAACAAAAAGAACATGGCAAGAATAGGTATCATTGTTTTCATTTTTATCACCTATTTCTTGTATGTTCTTTTTTGTTATTTTTTATTCAACTACACATTCACTCTCTTGGGTTGTGATTTCTCCCGTATCATAATGATAGATGTATTTTTTGGCCTTGGAATTCAAATTTCCAAAGTGAACCCACTCACTATTCTCATTATATCCAATGGATTTTTCGGATTCACTATGGCAAGTATAGGACCTATAATTCTCTGGTCCAGTTCTTTCTAGTTTGGTTTTTCCTAAGAATTCCCCATGATTTCCTATAATGTATAAGTATTCTTCATCAAAAGCAAACACTTTAGACATAGGAACGATATAATCTCCCATGATTGAATTTTGACTTACGACATCTCCTTCTTGATTATAGGTATATTCATCGATGGTGACATATCCATTCCCGTTATTTTCGTAATTCTCTCCTAAATCCACATCTTCTTTATTTAAAATAATTTGAGAAATTTTAATATTTCCATTCTTTAATATTTCATAAGCATCGTAGGTAGTATCTTCTCCTGATAAATCTTCTGAAATTTTCTTAAAATCTTTATTATAAACTTGATAGTATTTCTCTGTTACGGTGTTTTCTGTCACAATATAATAGTATCCTTTGGCTCCCTCGACCATTATCATTTCATAAATTTCAGGACTTTCGATGTTGTTTAAGATAATGGTATGTTCTGAAACATTGGATTCTTGATTAATTAATTCAAAGGTAATTCTGTTCTTATTTACTAATTTATTAATCCTGTATTTTTCTTTTTTGACTTCTGGTGTTGGAATTTGTGGTTGTTTTTGATTGCTTATAAAATAATAGGCTCCTATTCCACCAATAATCAAAAGGACTAAGACAATCCCAATTATAATCATTGTTTTTTTCTTTCTTGTTCTCATTTTTCCACCTTTTTCTTTGTTTTATTATAGCATTATTTTTCTAATTTTAATATTCTTTTTAACTCTTCTTTTCTTTTTCCTTCTTCTAAATATGGATTTGCTCTTTCTTTTTCATAGTAGTAATCAATTCGTTCTGAATCATATTGTTTAGAGGAGACATACTCTAGTAAAGTTTGATAAAAATGAAAATACTCCATGAATTGTTGATAACTCAAATTAATATCCAACTCTGTTTGTCCCTTCGCTTGAACTGGACAATTGCACGTTCTAACTTCGATGGTTTGGCTCGTAAAACGATACATATGAGATTTAGAAGCAAATGCTAGCATGAGAGAATTGACTTTCCCTTTAAAATCTTCTTCTTTGATGTCTTTGAAATGATTATATTTTTTCAATAGATGATCTAACCCTATTTTGGGATATGGGGAAGCATAGGTGGAAATGGAACTTCTCAGTGGTTCATGAATAGAATGAGAAAAAGCATAGATTTCTCCCGAGAAGGCCTGCATCATTTTTATAAAACGATAATAATTTTGATAATCTCTATTGAATATTTCTAAGCCAAAGTGAAAATGTAGTCCTGCTGAACTGATAGAAGGGTCTAAGTCCATCGCATGGGTTTTCTTTAACACTTCTAATACACAACGTATACTTTCTTTTACGGATTGTTCATCATAAAGAATTGGAGAAATCACTTCTCCACCAAATAAAGTGTAGTCTTTCACTGTAATCTCTTCTTCTTCGCAAATGTTGTATTTTTTATAGTCTATGGGATACCCCTTTTTTTTAGGAATCATTCTAGAATTTGGAATGAGCTCTTTGACTTTCACTAATTCCATGTTGTAGGCTTCTAGTTCATACCCCATTCCATAGCCAAAACCATCCTTCATGCAATCTCTCCTCTTTTCTTGGCTCTTTATCTTATCATATTTTGCATAGAATGCAAGAAAAAAGAAAGAGTATTTAGGGTAAGAAACACATACCTTTCTCTTTCTGTTAAATCTTTTTCGATTTCTATTTTGTAGTCGGTTAAGTACTTTTGGGCTATTTCTTTGATTGCAGAACCTTGGGTCATTCCTATTTCAAAGGCGATGAGTTTTGGTTTTTTTTCTAATTTTGAAATATTCTGAATGATTCTTTGATAGTAGTAAAGTCCTTCTTCACTGGCATAAATTGCTTCTTGTGGTTCGTATTTAATAGATTCTCCAACTTCTTCTTCTTTTTTTACGTAGGGAGGATTAGAAATGATGACATCCGCGCCTTCATAGGACATCGTTGTCATATCATTCTTTATAAACTGAAGTTCGACTTCATTTCTCTTGGCATTTTCTCTTGCTAGTTCTAAAGATTTTTCAGAGATATCTACTCCTATGACTTCACAAAGCAAATTCTTTTTTAATGCTATACTGATGCATCCACTTCCACAACCTAAATCTAAGATATTGGGATTTTGGATGTGATTATCATTGATTCTATCAATGGTCTTAGCTACTAAGAGTTCGGTTTCAAACCTAGGAATTAACACTCTTTCATCGACTAAGATATTCGTATTTAAGAAATCCACATTTCCTATTAAGTATTGAACTGGATAGTTTTCTTTGAGTTTTTGTTCAACAAATTCAAAGTTATCTTTGTATTTCTCTTGAAGTAGTTTTAAATCTATCTGTGAAATCTCTTCTCTTTTCATAGGTTCTCCCTTCATAAAAAAGCAGGTATTATTCTCCTGCTAGTTTTCTTTTTAAATCTTCGGTAATTAAAGCCTCGATGATTGGGTCTAAAGCCCCTTGCATCACCCGGTCTAAGGTCATGGTAGAAAAGCCAATTCGATGGTCTGTAACTCTGTTTTGAGGATAGTTATACGTTCTTATTTTCTCCGAACGATCTCCTGTTCCAATCTTGGTTTTTCTTTCGTTTCCTTCTACTAACATTTTGGCTTCTTGCATTTCGTTATACATTTTAATCTTTAGTAGTTTCATGGCTTTATCTTTGTTCTTTAATTGACTTCTTTCATCTTGACAAGTAACGACAGTATTGGTTGGAATATGTGTGATTCGAACAGCAGAGTTGGAAGTATTTACGGATTGTCCTCCGGCTCCAGAAGAATGATATACATCTATTTTTAAATCACTTTCTTTAATCTCAATATCGACGTCTTCTACTTCGGGCATCACTAGTACAGTGGCTGTAGAAGTGTGTACTCTTCCTTGGGTCTCTGTTTCTGGAACTCTTTGAACACGATGTGCACCAGATTCATATTTTAATTTGGAATAAACGTTTTCTCCTTTAATGATACATTCCACTTGAGAAAACCCTCCTGCTTCTCCTTCAATTTGATGAGTGATCTCAATTTTCCATCCTTGTTTTTCCGCATAGTAGGTATACATTCTAAGTAAGTCTCCCGCAAAGATGTTGGCCTCATCTCCTCCTGCTGCCCCTCTAATTTCCATGATAACATTTTTCCCATCATTTTCATCTTTTGGAATTAACATAATTTCTAGTTCATGGTAGATGGTATCTATTTTCTCTTGATTCTCTTGGATTTCTAATTCAGCCATTTCTTTGAGTTCTGGATCTGTTAAGAGTTCTTTGGAACTTGCAATGTTCTCTTCACAAGTTTTATATTCTTCGTATTTTTCCACAATACTTTTTAGTTCACTTTGTTCTTTTAACAATTTCGTTACCATTTTAAAATCAGAAGAGACTTCTGGTTTTAGCAGTTCTTCACTAATTTCATTATAACGATTTTGGATACTTTCTAATCTTTCTTTCATGTGACTTCTCCTTTCCTAAATATTAGTTTTTCGGAGTCGCTAAGATTCTTCCTCTTCATCAATGACGACTAAATCTTTTAAATCATCGGTATCGTCATCAGTTTCATCATCCTCTTCATCATAGAAGTTGCTATCTTCCTCTTTTTCACTATCTTCTTCAGAATTGACTTCTTCTTCTTCAAAATCTTCATCATCATCTTCAATGACTAATTTTTCGCTGTGACGAGTTCTTAAGTCCCAGCATCCATTTTCTAGCATCACAAATTTTTTATCCGTTGATAGAATATCAAAAAAATCAGCTAGATGTTCTTGATATTCTTCTTCACTCATCTCTAAGGCATCACAAATCTTTTTAAATAATTCATTGATTTTTAATTTTTTCTTCGATTCACTTAGGATGACGTAAGCAATATCATCATAACCCATTAATTCTAGTTCACTTTTTGGTATATCTTTTAATTTCATTTTCTTTTCTCCTTACATTCTTTCTGGAATTTTTATTGCAAGTAATTCCAGTAAACTCTTTAGTAGATTACACCCTAGATTTAAAACTGTCAACCAGTTTTCTTTTTTCTCTTGGTCTTCTAGAGTATTTATATGATTTTTTTCATAAAATGCATTCATTAATACACTAATATCATAAATATAATTTGCAATGATGCTTGGCATTCTCTCTTGAGAAGCACTCTTCATGATTTCATTCAGACTTAAAAATTTCATTCTTAAATCTCGATCTTCTTGATTATAGATGACTGAATTTAATGATTTTGCCTCAAAGTGTTGGCTCTTGATGATGTTGTTAATTCTGACATAGGTATATAAGATATAGGGCCCTGTTTTTCCCACTACACTTGAGAATTTCTTTTCATCAAAGATGTAATCTTTTTCTCGGTTGTTCTGCAAATCCGCAAATTTGATGATGGCATTGACAATGATGTCTAAATCCCTACCTGTCATCTCGTTATTTTTTTCATTGCTTGCAATAAAGGATTCTTTCACTGATTTAAATAAGTCGTCTAGTTTTGGAGCCTTCCCATCTCTTGTTTTATAGGGTTTTCCATCAACTCCATTGACCGTTCCAAATCCGTGGTATTCTAGGCTTGTCTTTAATCCTAGTTTCTTAGCAACTCTAAAGAAGGATTCATAATGACTTGCTTGTCTTAGATCGGCAACATATAAAATATGGTCTGGTTTACAGAGTAATAATCTTTGGTAAATCGTAGCTAAGTCTGTTGATGCATATAGATAAGCCCCATTACTTTTTTTAAATATCATAGGTGGCATTTCTTTTTTATCGGTTTCTTCTTGGATGTCTACGACATAGGCTCCTTCACTTTGATACAGTAATTTTTTGGATTCTAAGTCATTTTCCACGATTTTTAAGAATGGATATGCATCGGATTCTCCATACCAATAATCAAAATGAATGTCTAGGTAATTGCATATTCTTTTGATGTCGTCTCCAGAAATTTTACGAATGACTTTAAAATATTCGTTGTAATCATAATCTCCTTCTTGCATTTTCTTTGTTATCTCAGCGCATTTTTCTTTGATTTTTTCATCTTCTTTGCATAAACCACTTATCCTTGGATAAATCTCTTCTAGTTTTTCTAAAGTGATGTCTTTTGGACCTACCCCTTCTTCTTGCAAGCCATAGATGACTTGTCCTATTTGAAGTCCATAGTCTCCTAAATGAACGTCTCCAAGTACTTTATGTCCCATAGAGGTCAAAATTCTTTTTATGGATTCCCCTACAATAGCACTTCTTAAATGTCCTACATGAAGGGGTTTGGCAATATTATATCCACCATAGTCAATCACATAGGTTTCTCTTTTTTCTTGATCTATCCCAAACTTTTCATGACTATTCATATAGTTAAGGGTTTCGTTAATATACGCATCCGTTAAAGTTAAATTTAAAAATCCTGGTTTTACAAATTCAATTTTCTTTAATTTATAATCCTCTTGATATAGTTCTTTCCATGTACTTTCCATCTTTTCTCCAATCTCAATTGGACTTTGATGAAGCTTTTTAGCAAGAGAGAAAATCCCATCAAATTGATAGTCGCATAAATCCTTTCGGTTGGATTCAATAATGGTTGGATTTTCTATTTCATAATTTAAATGTTCTAAAACTTTTTTTAACTCTTCATTTAATTCTTTGATAATCACGATTCGTTTCCTCCTATCATGACTAATTTCATTTTGATTTCCTCTTCTTGTGTTTCTATTTTATAAGAGAGTTCAATTTCATTTTTATTCTGCAAAATAATAGCATAAATCACGTTTACTTGCAAGGTGTTGTTTTCTTTTTTTAGATTTAGATGACACTTTTTATTTTTGAAGTCTAAGAAGAAAGAATAGTCCTCATTTTCCCTTAGGAAGGTTTCTTCTTTTAAATCTAGGATGTGATTCATCTCTTTTTGTTGAAAATATATCTGGGATTGGTTCCATTCTCCTTTGAGTTGTTCTTCTAAGATTTTATGGTTCTCTTGATATAAAGAGAAGTTTAAGATTTGTTTCAAACAAAATCACCGTTCCTCCTAAACGACAAGATTATAGCATGAGTTTTTTGTTATATCAATTAAAAAATGATTCATCAAAATGATGAATCCAAATTATTTTACAATGGAAAAGATTCCCATCGATAGTATTCCCATGATAATTCCTGCTAGAATCACTCCTAACATGACTGCAATACTGCTTTTCTTAAAATCCATATCTAAAATAGAAGCGGCTAAGGTCCCTGTCCAGGCTCCTGTTCCAGGGATTGGAATTCCAACAAACAAGAGTAGTGCTATGTAAAGACCTTTCCCATCACTTCCAAGTTTTTTCCCGGCTTTTTCTCCTTTTTCTAAGCAAAAGTGAAAGAACTTTCCAATCACTTTCTTATCTTTTCCCCAGATTAGTACCTTTCTTGCGAAAAGGAAAATAATAGGAACTGGGAGCATATTTCCTAATATGGCTATGATATAAGATGGGAGAAGTGGGAGTTCAAACCCTATGGCATAGGGAATAGCCCCCCTTAATTCGATTAATGGAATCATGGATATAAAAAATACCCAAATATATTTTTGAAACATGAAATCAACTCTTTCTTTTGACATCTTACACTTTTCTTGGCGAAAAATCAACCCTACCACACACTTTTCTTGACGAATATAAAGAGAACTTAAAAAGTTTGATAATTTATTGGATTTTTATCCATACTATATTTGGTGAACTTTTCATGAAAAGATTGTTTAAATGGAATCTCTTTTTAGTTTTATCTATGATTATTTGTATACTTGGCATCTATGTTTATGCCTTCTTTTCACCAAAATTAGAAATTAAAAATGCTGGAAAAATTTATATCTATGATAAAAACTCTTCTTTAATCTATCAAGGTTCTGGTTCTAGTGAATGGATTTCTTTGAATGATATGTCTCAAGATTTTGTACATGCGATGATATCCGTAGAAGATAAGAATTTTTATGAACATCATGGATTTGATGTATTGAGAATTGGAAAAGCGTTGCTTGGAAATATCAAGGATCACACTAGAGTTGGTGCTAGTACAATTTCTCAACAATATATTAAAAATCTATTTCTAACCTTTGATCAAACTTGGGAAAGAAAGATTCAAGAGGCTTTTTTAACCGTAGAACTTGAAGTGCATTATGATAAAGATGAAATTTTAGAAGGATATTTAAATACGATTAATTATGGAGAAGGAAATTATGGGGTGGAAGATGCCAGTAACTATTATTTTAATAAAAGTAGTAAGGACTTAACTTTGGAAGAGGCCATTATGCTTGCTGGAATTCCTAAAAACCCTAGTAATTATAATCCTGTCAGTGATTATGATGCGTGTATCAAAAGAGCAAAAATTGTTGCTGAAACCATGGTTAATAATCACTATCTCACAGTGACTCAATACCATGAATTATTTTTAAATAAAATCCCTATTTATGGCAAAAGGAAGCAAAATGATTCCCAGATGCTGATGTATTATCAAGATGCTGTCTTAAAAGAGTTAAAAAGTATTAAGCAAGTCCCTTCTACCTTCATTGATTCTGGGTTAAAAATCTATACCACGTTTGATGAAAATGCCCAAAAAGCAATGGAAGAAAGTATTTTAAAGTATATGGGAGAACAAGAGGAACTTCAAGTTGCTAGTGTGATGGTGGAACCTAAGACGGGTGGTGTTCTTGCTTTGACTGGTGGTTTGAACTATGCGAAAAGTCAGTACAATAGAGCCCTAAGCAGTAAAAGGCAAGTCGGAAGTACGATGAAGTCGTTGCTTTACTATGCAGCCTTAGAAAATGGACTGACTTCTTCTTCTACCTTTAAAAGCGAGAAGACTACTTTCTCTTTGTCAAACGACCAGGTTTATGAACCTCGAAATTATAATGAAATCTATGCTAATCAAGATATTACGATGGCTGCTGCAATTGCTTTTTCCGATAATATCTACGCTGTGAAAACACATCTTTTCTTGGGAACGGATACTTTAGTAGAAACTGCTAAAAGAATTGGACTACAGGAAGAATTAGAACCTAATGTTTCTCTTGCTCTGGGAACCAGTGAACTTAATATGATGGATTTTGCTCATGCATATAATACTTTAGCGAATTTAGGAGATGAACAAGAACTCTATTTTATTGAAAGAGTTGAAGATATGAATGGGAATATTCTCTATGAACATAAGAAGAAGCATCATTATGTATTAAATTCTAATGATGTATATATTCTAAATGAACTTTTGACGGGAACCACGAATTCGTCTTTCTCTTCTTATACGACTCCGACAGCCTTGTCTCTTGCTTCAAAGATGAGTAGAAAGTATGCTTTAAAAACGGGAACGACGAATACCGACTCTTGGGTAGCAGGTTATAATCCTGATGTATTGATGATGGTTTGGGTTGGCAATGATGAGGCAAAAGATATTGATTCCCTAGCTAGTTATTATTCTAAGAATATTTGGCTCGATTCTTTAGAATCCTATTTAAAAGATAGAGAGGCTTCTTGGTATGAACAACCTCAAAATGTTATTGGAATTCTCAAAGATGGTATTACGGGAAAAGAAGATTTGCAAAGTAAAAATAATTCTGTTTTCTATTATGTAAAAGGTACCGAAGTAGAGGAAAAGAAAAAAAGCCTCGAAGGCTCTTAGTCGGTATCTTTTTTAGTAATGTTAATGGTCATTTGATATGTATTATTTAAATCGATTTCATCTAGAGAAATTTCAAATCCTTTGGCTTGTAATTGTTCTATAAATTCTCTTACTTCATTGATTGCTGTTTTTAAATCTGCTCCTTTTTCTTCGACTACCATTTTTTCGTAGTTTGGATCTAACTTTGCTACAGCATCCATAGGATCAATTAAGACTTCTTCTTTTTGAGTTGTAACATCTTCGATGGTATTTACTGGTTCTATGGTAGAAATGTTGTTCTCACTTGATGGATTTTCAAAAAAGAATGGTCTAAACTCTTCTTCTTGTGGTGGTTGTTCTTGCGTCGTATTCATATCAAAATCTTCTAATACTTCAACATCATTTGTAGATGGAGGATTATAGTTCATATCCATATTGGCTGCTTCATTTTCTAAGAAATTAAAGAATTTGTTGTTCAGTGATGGTTGGATTTCTTCTTGTGTTTTAGGAGGTTCTTCCACTGGAGGTTGCTCCATAATTGTGTTATTCTCTGGTATGATGATGTCTTGAGCATTGCTCATCATCTCTTCAATGTTATTGTTTTGTTCAATCACAGGGACCTCCCCCTCTCCTTTTATTTTTTTTATTTCTAAATCGAGTTGTCTTACGGTCATTCTTTTACTAATAATTTTTTGTAACCATTCTTTTTGTTGCTCTTTTGGAAGCGCTAGTAGACTTCTAGCATGTCTTTCACTAATTTTTTCTTGCAATAGGGCATCTTGTACTTCTGGTGCTAAGTTTAAAAGTCGCAGTTTATTGGCAATAGAACTTTGACTGACACCCATTTTTTCAGCAAGTTGCTCTTGTGTCATGTATCCACGATCAAGAAGGTTTTTATAGGATTTTGCTTCTTCTATTGGAGTTAAATTTCTTCTTTGAATATTTTCTACTAATGCTATTTCGGCACTTTGATTATCGTCAATATCTGAAATAATGGCTGGGACTGTTTTTAATCCTGCCATCGTAGAAGCTTTGAATCTTCTTTCTCCCGCAATAATTTCATATTTATTTCCTAGTCTTCTTAAGACAAGTGGTTGAATAATTCCATGTTGTTTGATAGACTCTGATAACTCTTTTAATCCTTCCTCATCAAAAGCTAGTCTTGGTTGAAAACGATTTGGAATGATATCTTCAATAGGTATTTGCATTACACTTTGCTCTGTCTTCACATACATCAGCCCCTTATTATCTATAATTTATTGTATCAAGTTTTTTCTTTTTAGGCAATATTCTTTCTTGCTTTTTGTTTATTTTTTTGATATGATACTTTTTCAAAAGGAGGAAGACTATGGATAATGTCTCAAATCAATATCGATTTCAACTTGAAAAGTACCAGATTCGATTGGAACATTTAACATTTCATACTATTTATTTCATTAAGGATACCTTTTATGGAACGAAATATCATTTTTTTATAGAAAATAATCCTGAATAAATCATTTTAAGAGATTTACCGATTTCTTTACATAATAAAGTTGCTTTAAAAGATCTTTGTAATCAGATTCCTGAGATGAAATTTTTTTATCCAGAAATTATGAAACTGATTTCTTATCAAGTCAATCTTGATGAAAAGCAAAAATACCCGGTTTCGAACAATACTTTTATCCATAAAAAGGATCCTGATAATTCTATGAAACGATTATTAAAATAGAAATGAAAACATCTTTCTTAATCCTAAAAAAGCACTTATTTGATGTGAACCCCATTTAGGAGACATCAAATAAAAAAGTAAATTAAAAATCAAGGGCGAACGTAGTGAGTTCATCTAGACCCTTGATTTTTATCATGTAATTATAATATTTATTCAAATAAAGCTTGTCTTTATTTGTTA